>JAULVH010000184.1:0-4481 GCA_032111105.1 Burkholderiaceae bacterium
GTTCTCCCGAGGTGAATGACCAGGCCGGCGAGCGCGTATTTACCGTTACCGATATTGCCGATGGCAAGGTTGTTTTAGATGGCAACCACCCACTGGCAGGTATTTCACTGCGCTTTGATCTGCGTGTAACCGAGGTTCGTGTGGCCAGTCATGAAGAAATTGCGCATGGCCATGTACATGGTCCGCACGGTCATCATCACCCGCCTGAGGAAGACGAAGGCGATCAGTTCCGTTCTATACAGCTGCAATAAGGTGGGCACTGACATCGCACCCAGCGGTGTCAGGGTTCCTCTGCGTTGATGTCAAATGATAGGCCTGAGCCGTTATCAACTGTAATGGTGGTAACTCCTGAGCGTAGATTGACATAGCCTAGCCTGCCGCTCCAGGTGATGTTGTCACTGGCTTTTTCAGCGGACGTTGTTCCCTGAACTACGAGTACCCTGGCGCCGGATTTTTCAGCTAAAAATTTCAGTTGCTGGCGCAGTTCACTATAGCCGTCACGCAGCTCCGCTCTGCGGCCGGGATCCGGTAACGGGTTGCCATCACAAAAAAGTACGATTGCTGTGCGTCGTTCACGCAGTGCTTGCGTTGCAAGGCGCCGCAACCAATCGCGATTTGCGATCTGCCTGT
The DNA here is from genome assembly GCA_032111105.1 of Burkholderiaceae bacterium. Taxonomy (GTDB): domain Bacteria; phylum Pseudomonadota; class Gammaproteobacteria; order Burkholderiales; family Burkholderiaceae_D; genus Pernthalerella. Next base: position 631 of record JAULVH010000184.1, read on the forward strand.
CTTCAAATTCACTATTGGCTCCTGCAGAAGCAACGTAGTGATTATTGCTAGCCGGTACATTGAGCGTTGCGAACAATAAGTTTTCTACAGTCCAGCGCGTATTTTCTGAATAATTTCGAAAGGCTGTGATGGCAGATTGACGTCGCAGCGGTATATGCTTGCCCCCACTCCAGCTGATATCTCCATACACTTGATCACGCAGTAAATTTAGCCACGCCGTGGGCGCTGGGCGATTCTGTTTATCGCGACATGTAATCCAATCATCACCTGCCAACGACAAAATAACTGGTGCGACAGAACTTTCCAGTAACGCAGTACGCTGACGATACAGCCGGTCGGTGCATGGCTCGCGAGTTGAGCGCATACCATTGACGACGATGAATGCGGGATTGGCAGCCTGAGCAGTTTCAAGAGCGTTGCGAAGTACGTTTTCATCGCTAGAGTCTCGCAGTACATGCATTAAGACTGAAAAATGAAATGTGTCTGCCTGAACCAGAGGGCTGTAGATAGCCGCGCAAAAAAACCAAGCTCGCAGTACGTTCGTAATTAAGTTTAGATTTAAGCGAGTCATTAAGGTTGATGTACAACTTGCTAGCCAGCGCATCAGGAATTCTCGTCTTTAACGCTAAGTCGTTTGAGCTGATACAAGGCATCGAGCGCTTCTTTGGGACTCAGGCTATCGGGATCAAGTTCATCCAAGGCCGTGAGCGCAGGATGGGCTGGCGTGGAATCGGCTTGAGGGGTTTTGTTTTCAAGCGCGAATAAATCAAATTGGTTTTCTGCGTTTGCAGTATGGCTTTCCAATAGTGAGAGGTGCTTGCGTGCCGCTTTAATGACGGCGGCCGGCACGCCCGCTAATTGCGCCACTTGCAGGCCGTAACTTTGCGAAGCCGGACCTTCTTGCACCGCATGTAAAAATACAATGCTGTCTTTGTGTTCCGCCGCAGACAAATGCACGTTGGCGCAGGTGGGGTTGGTTTGGGGCAGTTGGGTTAATTCGAAATAGTGCGTCGCAAATAAAGTGTAGCTGCGGTTTTGCTGCAAAAGCCAATGTGCAATTGCCCATGCCAGCGCAAGACCATCAAAGGTCGATGTGCCGCGACCTACCTCATCCATTAAAACCAGTGACCGCTCGGTGGCGCCATGCAATATGGCGGCCGATTCCATCATCTCGACCATGAACGTAGAGTAGCCTGCTGCCAAATCATCCGAAGCGCCTATACGAGTAAAAATTCTATCTATGGGGCCTAACTTGGCTGATGTTGCGGGCACATAGCAACCTGCATAGGCCAGCAATGTAATCAGTGCAGTCTGCCGCATGTAAGTGGATTTACCACCCATATTAGGGCCAGTAATTAACAACAATTTACGCGCTGAGTTGAGTTGGCAATCGTTAGCGATAAATCGATCGATAGAATTTTCAACCACGGGGTGTCGGCCCTGACGAATGTCTATACCGGGCTCTGCAGACAGTTCGGGCTTGCACCACTGATGACGCTGTGCATGATGGGCTAATGCCACCAACACATCCAGAGATGCCACAGTACGCGCTAAGGTTTGCAAATTTTCTATCTCGGGTAACAGCTTTTGCAGTAACTCTTCATACAAGAGCTTTTCTCTTGCTAATGCCCGGTCTTGCGCTGACAAAGCTTTATCTTCAAACGCTTTGAGTTCAGGTGTGATGTAACGTTCAGCATTTTTTAATGTTTGTCGCCGGCGATAATCATCAGGTACTTTCGCTGTTTGCCCGTGCGTGACTTCGATAAAAAAGCCATGCACTCTGTTGTACTCAACTCTCAGATTGGCGATGCCTGTACGTTCGCGTTCACGAGTTTCTAATGCAGTTAAAAATTCACCGGCATCGTCTGATAACGAACGAAGTTCATCTAGTTCAGCGTCGTACCCTTTAGCGATAACGCCGCCATCGCGCACTACCGTGGCAGGTTCCTCAGCAACAGCGTGGTTGAGTAAATCTAAACACGCAGGCGGTGTTTTTAATGCCTCGCTAATGGCGATCAATAAATCAGACAATGAATTTTTATGTGTCGCTAGCGCAGCACTGATCGCTGGCAATTGCTGCAGACCTGCTCGTAGTCCAGATAAATCTCTGGGGCGCGCCGAGAGTAAGGCAATGCGACTGGCTATGCGTTCTATATCTGGAACGGTAGCGAGTTGTGAAGTCAGTGTATCGCCCAGCGATAGTTCCAGCAGGCAGGCAATAGCTGCATGTCGAGCACGTGCAGTGGATTGGTCGCGGCTGGCGTGGTGTAGCCAATGGCGTAGCAGGCGAGAGCCCATCGCTGTACGGCAATGGTCCAGCAGAGAAAAAAGTGTCGTCCCCGCAGAGACTTCGCCACCACGCAATGTTTCGGTAATTTCTAAATTACGTCGAGTCGCCGTATCCATGCCTATAAAGGCATCTTCGTTTTCTACAGCCAGGGTACGCACATGCTGCAAGTGTTTGCCTTGCGTGGTGCGTGCATACAGCAGCAGGGCGCCGGCAGCACCTAATGCTGCACTCAAGTGATCTGCGCCATAGCCTGAAAGACTGGCAGCAGACAATTGTTCCAACAAAGCTTTTTCGCCGGCTGATATATCAAAATGCCAGTCAGCGACTACGGTAGGGCGAACATTGAGGTGTTCTTCAAGTAAGAGTGCGCTGGCATGATCCGTCAAGATTTCAGCCGCAGAGATGCGTTCAATTTCTTGTCGCATACGGGTCATCAAGTGCGATTCTTCACAGACTATTTCAGTGACCCTAAGCCAACCACTGGCTAATGAAAGCCACGCAAGCCCTAGCGTAATTTGCTTGCGCTGACGAACGATATGAATTGCCAGCAATGGGCGTTCGGCTTTGTCGGGCAGCAGATCTGCGTCAGTTAAGGTGCCGGGAGTAATGATGCGCTGAACACGGCGTTCGACCGGGCCTTTGCTGAGGGCAGGGTCGCCAATTTGTTCACAGATGGCGATGGATTCGCCTAGTTTGACCAACTTGGCTAAGTATTGATCGGCAGAGTGAAAAGGCACGCCAGCCATTTTGATGGGCAGGCCATTTGAATTGCCGCGTTGAGTCAGAGTGATGCCCAGCAGACGCGAGGCTTTTTCTGCATCTTCAAAAAATAGCTCGTAAAAATCACCCATGCGATAAAACAACAAGAGATCAGGATGATCCGCTTTGATACCCAGGTACTGGCGCATCATCGGCGTATGACTGTCGTGGTTGTTGCGCTCGCTGGAGCTCATGCGGGTCTGTCAGGCAGTAGTGGAGGTGTTGTTGAAAACAAGCCGGGCGTGTGAGCCCGGCTTATGGATGACGCGAAAATGTAGCACACCCGGCGCGATCCTAACCGGGTGAGTAATTTAGCGCTGACCGCTGCGACGTCTTTGCTGGTTGGCATTGGCCGCAGGTTGGCCTGTTACGGCCGGTCTGCTGTTACCAGATGTTGTGGCAAGTCCCGGACGTGGTGCTGGCTTACGTGGGGCTGATGTTGCCTGCGCAGGCTGGCTGCTACCACTGCGAGCAGGCTTGCCTGCTTGCTGTCTAGCGCCACCGGCACCGCCGCCGCGCTTGTCGCCACCGGGCTGACCGCCTGAACGATGATTTGTCCGCTGCCCGCTGCGCTGCTTATGTTCCTGGCTGCGTAGTTGTATGGGTTGAGCTTTAGCGTTGGGATCGGGCTCGAATCCGGCGATTATTTCGCTAGGAATTTCGCGTTTAATAAAGCGCTCTATGTCGCGCAACAAACCGTGTTCATCAACGCAAACCAGAGATACCGCTTCACCAGTGGCACCCGCACGACCCGTGCGACCGATTCTGTGGACGTAATCCTCGGGTACATTTGGCAGATCAT
>JAULVH010000185.1:0-331 GCA_032111105.1 Burkholderiaceae bacterium
ACCGTTGAAGTTAGTAATGATGTCGCCTGCCTCTACGCCTGCTTTTTCGGCTGGGCTGCCTGGCTCAACACGCGCTACTAAGGCACCCTGCGGACGCGGCAAACCTAAAGACTCTGCAACATCCTTGGTAACTTCACCTATCTGCACACCGATGCGACCGCGCACAACACGACCCACCGTTTTAAGCTGATCCGATACGCGCATAGCTTCATCAATAGGCACCGCAAAAGAGATGCCCATGTAGCCACCCGAGCGGCTGTAGATCTGCGAATTGATACCGATAACTTCGCCGCGCATATTGATCAACGGGCCACCCGAATTACCCGGATTA
>JAULVH010000185.1:341-2257 GCA_032111105.1 Burkholderiaceae bacterium
TTGTATCAGGGGTAAGTAATCACCTGTGTCGCGCGAGTTGGCAGAGATGATGCCGGCGGTGACGGTGTTTTCCAGGCCAAAAGGTGAACCGATTGCTATCACCCACTCGCCTACACGTATTTTGCTGGAATCACCCATGGTCAAACGAGGGAGATTGGTTCCTTCAATCTTTACCAGTGCCACATCGGTACGACGATCTGAACCGATGATCTTGGCTTTGAATTCGCGCTTGTCAGTCAGGGTCACGAAGACTTCGTCGGAACCTTCGACCACGTGCGCGTTGGTCAGTACAAAACCGTCAGCAGAGATTATGAAACCCGAACCCACACCTTTAGGGGTTGGTTGCTGCTCATCTCCACCACCTTGAGGGCCTTTGCGGCCGCGCGGGGATGGTGGCGGACGCTGCCCGCCGCCGCCTGGCGGCTGGCCAAAGAAGCGACGGAAGAATTCTTGCATCTCCTCATCTTCGGAACCTGGCGCACCCTGACCTTGCGGCATGGCGCCTTTAGAGCGCTCAGTGGTTCGAATATTGACAACAGCCGGGCCAACTTTGTCGACCAGATCAGTGAAATCAGGCAAAACCGCCGCTACGGCGTTGGAAGACAGGGACACTCCCAAGCCCAAAGGCAGGAACATGACCACTGCGGCGAAGGCGGCAGCTGAAAAACTGCCAGAAAGACGCTGCATAATTTTCATGGGGTTTTATCTGGTATCAGGGGCAGAGTATTCAAGAGAATCGGCTATCTGTCGGACAGCCATCATGGGGACTTCGCCGACAATGGTAAGCCAAAACTTCCCGATGCGCTTGCCGACCATATTGAGGGCCCCCTCCCGCACCGGGACCAGGCTACGAGCGGCTGACCATGGCTCCACAAAAATAGAAATGCTCGCCAATCCGTCTGAACAAATGATCTGGACGACTTCGCGCGGCTCGCCTATACCGCTTTGGGTTGCTGCCATGACCCGGCGCTGTGCGGCCAGCCGGGTAAATCCTGGGGGCAGCCGAAATACCCAGCCCGACGCATCGGCCGGCCCTGCGACGGCCCTTTCTGTCTGCCAGCCATGGGTGTCGATAGCGCGCTCGCGCAGCCTTGGTGAAGGCTGAGCACCTATTGCCACTTCGCTAAAACCTATCTGGGCTACGACATCGCCTCGTTCACTAATACTCTGCGCCCTTAGCAACAAGTCTGAATTAGCATCGAACCAGAAACGGTAGCCATAACGCAGGTTGTCCAGGGGCTGCAAGTGAACCACCCTACTTTCTCGTCCGGCAACCCTGTCTTTTTGCAAAAATCGAAAGCGGTAATGTTTAAGTAATTGCGGGTTACTTAAAAGTGCAAGACCAGGAAAACTACGCGCGCCAAGTTGTCTATCGATAATCATGCGCCGTTCGCGCGGCAGATACCAGATGACGTCTTCGCCACGGCGAATAATTTCGTTTGGTGGCCCATCCAACATCTCTATGCGTTCAACGGTTTCTTTTGCTTCGCGCTTGTGAGTGATGCGGGATGTGTGAAGTAACGGGCCCTGCTGACTGACCAATATGCCGGTGTAATCCAATCTCTCGGCGGCATCTCTGGCACGCTCAAGTCGACGCAACGCAGAACTAGATTCCTGAGCAGCGGCTGTTCCAGCCATCCCTGTAAAAATTATCAGGTACCACAGCAAATACCGTCGGGCGATCCGGGCTAGCACCATGAATTTATTTTAGCTGGTGCCTGACGGATGAAACGGGATGCGCAATCATTCTCAGCGCATATAAAGACGACGTAGAGTTTTGATGCCAGAGCAGGTATTTTTGCTGTTCAGTTTGTTCAGGGGTTTGATTGCTTGCATCGGCTAGTACAACAGGTGCTTGCTCAGAACTTTCTGGTATGGACATAGAAAGCGGAACGCTAGTTTGCGTAGGAGCATCG
>JAULVH010000185.1:2267-7476 GCA_032111105.1 Burkholderiaceae bacterium
CACTACAGCAGCTACAGCCGCTATTGCCTGCCAAGTATTCTTAACGTTCACTACGGGCCGCTTTGGTGGTCGTAGATAGGCAGGCTCTTGCATAAGCCGTGCTGCCATTCGCTGACTGAAATTTTCAGAGAGTGTATCGACTGTTTCAACTGATCGCAGCGAGTCGCCTATACGATGATAAGTATCCCATTGCTCGCGGCCGGAGTGTTGCGTCAAGTGCGACATCACCGACGGTAATTTTTGCGGATCGAGCTCGCTATCCATCAGCTCTGAAATATGTTGTCGGTTTTTTTGATCTTTTTCCATAACTACCTACCTTATCCAACTTCATTTGCTGCATGACTGAGGGTGTTGGTGCATCACCAACGTTTATCGAGAGCTGTACCCAATAAAGGCCGAAGTTTGATGGCGATTGCTTCGCGCGCACGAAAAATTCGGCTACGCACCGTGCCTATGGGACAACCCATAGTCACAGCAATTTCATCGTAACTCAGCCCTTCTATTTCACGTAAGGTAATCGCTATACGTAATTCATCGGGTAACGCTTCCATCGCAAAATTAACTGTCTCGGCAATCTGCTTGGTTGCTAACATGGACTCGGGCGTATTGATGTCTCTTAGGTGCTCGCCATCATCAAAAGTTTCCGCTTCTTCCGCATCAGCTTCCGTTGAGGTAGGGGCGCGCCGTCCCTGAGGAACCAAATAATTCTTCGCCGTGTTGATACCTATGCGATACAGCCACGTATAAAAAGCCGAATCCCCCCTAAATTGCGGAAGTGCACGATACGCCTTGATGAAGGCTTCTTGCACCACATCCTCTGCCTCAGCCTGATCGCGAATCAACCGCGATACCAGACGCATCAATTTGCGTTGATACTTCGATACCAGCAGCTCAAACGCTTTCTTGTCACCATGCTGGACACGATCAACCAAAAGTTGATCTACCTCGCGCTCTGTCGTCAATCCCCTAATCCTCGCACGCGAACAACCCCCGAGATAGTCACTGCGTGCTGATTTGCTCAGAAGCTAACAAAACAGCTTCCGACAATCTGTTTGAATGCAGCGCTTCCCTTGTTGTTGACTTGATTTCAGTTAAAAAGTTCAACTGAAGCGGGGAATTAGTTACGATCAACTCTGCGGTTCGACACCTTGCAAAGCAACCCAGTGACATGCGGTTGATAGTGTGCGAAAAGAGGCCTCGTCTAAAGAATCGGGCAACACCATCACGGTATGAACCAAACCATTCCCAGATCGAAAACGAAGCAATAGCAGCATTGACCAAAGCGTAGAGTCCCGTTGAAGTTGAACTATCTCGCCACGGTCCTGAAGATCACTCATCTGCATGGATGACTCAGGTGGCGCGGTTTGGTCAGTGTGGCGTAAGCGAATGACACCACTTGCGGAAATATCAATGAAGAAGATTTTTTCGCTACGTGCGGGGACTAAAACACTATAGATCGCTGCTGCGACGCAAAGTGCAACGAGCAGCTGATGAAAAACAAATACAGAATCATCGAGAGGAAAACTAGCCAGCAGGATGGCGCTGATCAGTAGAAGAACGCTCATCACGATGAGCGCCAATGACAAGCACTTGGAGGGACGCACGACAACTGAAGTGGCAATAGACATCCGCCAAATAGTACGTGCTGTGAGTCAGCAAAACAAAACCGTCGCTTTTTTACAAAGCGACGAGGTTACGGAGCGCGTGAAAAGATGAGGGTGCCGTTCGTGCCGCCAAATCCGAATGAATTTTTAACAGCCATATCAATCTTCATATCGCGTGCCTGATTGGCGCAGTAATCCAGATCGCACAAGGGATCTTGATTAAAAATATTGATCGTCGGTGGTGATTTTTGGTTGTGCACAGCCAGAACGGTGAACACAGACTCTAATCCACCAGCACCACCTAGCAAATGGCCAGTCATGGATTTAGTTGAATTAACGACTACCTTTTTAGCGTGATCACCTAAAGCGCGTTTGATGGCTATTGTTTCAGCGACATCACCTAGCGGAGTGGAGGTGCCATGAGCATTTACATAATCTACTTGATCCGCATTGATCCCTGCGTTGCGCATGGCAGCCAACATACAACGACGTGCGCCATCACCATCTTCTAAAGGTGCGGTCATATGGTGCGCATCGGCTGTCAAACCAAAACCGAGTAATTCAGCATAGATTTTTGCGCCGCGTGCTTTTGCGTGCTCGTATTCTTCGAGCACCATGACGCCTGCGCCCTCACCGAGTACAAAACCATCACGATCTTTATCCCAGGGACGTGACGCAGTCGCTGGATCATCGTTACGTGAAGATAAGGCACGAGCCGCTGCAAAACCACCCAGACCCAAAGGTGAAATGGTGGATTCCGCACCGCCGGCAATGATGACGTCTGCATCGCCATACTCAATCATCCGACCGGCTTCCCCTATGCAGTGCAGGCCGGTAGTACATGCTGTCACAATCGCAATGTTTGGACCTTTCAGCCCATACTTGATCGAAAGATGACCAGAAATCATGTTGATGATGGAGGCAGGAACGAAGAACGGACTGATGCGCCGCGGACCACGGTTGGTCAGTTCGGCGTGCGTCTGCTCAATCATGGGCAGACCACCGATACCAGAGCCAACGATGACGCCTATGCGCTCGGCATTTTGCTCAGTGACTTCCAGCCCGCTGTCTTGCATGGCCTGCATACCCGCGGCCATGCCGTAATGGATAAAGGTATCCATGTGACGGGCTTCTTTGCCGGGCATGTAGTCTTCGACGTTAAAGCCTTTGACTTCGCCCGCAAAGTGCGTGGAGAAAGGGCTGGCATCGAAACGTGTGATCGTAGCAATCCCAGACTGACCGGCCAGTAGCGCTTCCCATGCGGTTGTAACGGAATTACCAATGGGGGAAACGCATCCAAGTCCAGTGACGACTACACGACGTTGCTTTGACCGGCTCAAACCATGCTCCTGAAAACTTACAAATTAGTTGCAGCGTGCAAATCAGGCTTTGACATGCGCCGTAGCGTAATCGATGGCCTGTTGAACCGTCGTAATTTTTTCTGCCTGCTCGTCTGGGATTTCCATTTCGAATTCGTCTTCAAGTGCCATGACTAATTCGACGGTATCAAGAGAGTCTGCACCGAGATCATCGACGAACGATGATTCATTTTTAATGTCAGCTTCTGCAACACCAAGTTGCTCAGCAACTATTTTTTTAACGCGGGATTCGATGTCAGACATCTTGCTCCTCCAAAGGACAGGTTTCGTAAAGTGCGCGCATTTTATCAGGTTTGCGCGATGGAACTCAGTTTTTGACTTTTGCTTTTAATAACAAAACTTACAATCGACTTCGAGTAAAACTCTTTGCGTGTAAAGCTTAGCCGCCGCTCATGTACATGCCACCATTAACATGGAGCGTTGTACCTGTCACATAACCAGCCTCAGCTGATGCCAGAAACGCTACAGCAGCAGCCACATCTTCCGGCATTCCGAAGCGACCTGCAGGTATCTGCTGCAATAGTGCAGCAACTTGTTGCTCATTAAGACCTTTTGTCATATCGGTATCAATAAAGCCGGGTGCAACACAATTAACCGTAATATTACGACTTCCGACCTCGCGTGCTAACGCACGACTCATTCCGGCAACACCTGCCTTAGAGGCAGCATAATTCATTTGACCAGGATTACCGGCCGAACCAACCACCGAGGTGATGTTGATGATACGAACATACTTGGCTTTCATCATCCCTCGTAAAACTGTACGCGACAAGCGAGCTACTGCAGTCAGGTTAGTGGCGATGACGGTATCCCACTCTTCATCTTTCATGCGCATGGCAAGCTGATCATGTGTAATGCCCGCGTTGTTCACCAAGACAGAAAGTCCACCAAATTCTTTGCTTATGCTATCGATTAATTCTATCGATTGCGCCGCATCGTTCACATTCAATACAACGCCACGCCCAGCCGTTGCATGCAGCGGCGTCAAATAATCCGTAATTGCCGCAGCGCCCGATTCGGTCGTTGCCGTACCAATTACCGTCGCACCGCGACGCGCTAACTCAACAGCAATCGCGCGACCTATGCCTCGCGATGCGCCCGTAACTAGCGCTATCTGTTTGTCCAAGCCCGCAGGTTTATTCATGATCCAAGTGTCTCCAAAAGCGTGTCCATTGATGCCTGATCGATGATGGCATCTGTCAAAAGTTCAGGCGTTATGCGTTTGACTAATCCTGAGAGTACTTTGCCAGGGCCGCATTCAATCACGCGTTCAATTCCACTGGTTTTCATCATGTGTATGGTCTCTACCCAACGTACTGGGCTGGCTGCCTGACGCACCAGCGCATCTTTAATCGCGTCCGTATCCATCAACAAGGTAACGTCCACATTGTTAATGATGGGGATAACAGGTGTCTTGAATGTGACACCTTCGAGGTACCGTCGCAAACGATCAGATGCAGGTTTAAGTAAAGACGAATGAAACGGCGCAGAGACGGGTAAAGTCAAAGCACGTTTAGCGCCCTTAGCTTTGGCTATTTCGCATGCACGTTCTACCGCTGACTTGTGTCCTGCAATAACCACTTGCGCAGGTGCGTTGAAATTAACCGGCTCCACCACTTCGCCATTGGCTGCTTCATTACACACAGCACGCACATCATCATCTGATAAACCAAGAATGGCCGCCATTCCACCCTGACCTACTGGCACGGCTTCTTGCATGGCTTGCGCACGAAATCTAACGAGTGGCACGGCATCTTTAAACTCAATGACACCAGCTGCGACTAAGGCGGAATATTCACCCAAACTATGTCCTGCAACCATACCGGGCAACTTGCCACCCGCAGCAACCCAGGCGCGATAAAACGCAACAGCGGACGCCAACATGACTGGTTGGGTATTGGTAGTGAGATCGAGATCTTCTTTGGGGCCATCTAAAATTAATTTACCCAGATCAAAACCAAGCACCTCAGACGCTTCAGCAATTGTTTCAGCCACGACAGCATTACCGGCAAAACCATTGAGCATGCCTATAGCTTGCGAACCCTGACCAGGAAATACAAATGCGATGTTATTCATAGCGTAGTAAAAATCAGAATGGTGATCAGAGACGTGCCAACACGGCACCCCAGGTGAAGCCGCCGCCTACGCCTTCCATCAGCACGTGCTGACCGGGTTTAATACGACCATCGCGCATGGCCTCATCAAATGCCAAGGGAATCGATGCGG
>JAULVH010000186.1:0-2335 GCA_032111105.1 Burkholderiaceae bacterium
ATAATCCCGCTTCTGTTTTGCGGGAGTAGCTCAGTTGGTAGAGCGCAACCTTGCCAAGGTTGAGGTCGAGAGTTCGAGACTCTTCTCCCGCTCCAAAATACAAAAGGGAAGCTCACAAGGCTTCCCTTTTTCATTAGCAATGGCGCCGTTTCAAACACTGCAAACAGCTACTAAGCTTGTTCAGTATCGAGCAAACTGGCGCATTCGCGGTTACAATACGCATCCTCGGCGGGGTAGCAAAGTGGTTATGCAGCGGCCTGCAAAGCCGTGTACGCCGGTTCGATTCCGGCCCCCGCCTCCATATTCTAAGCGGCTTCTAGTGATAGTGGCCGCTATTTTTTTGGCAAAGTGGGCAAAAGACTTTTGCCCACTTTATGCTTGGATGAAGAAATTCGTCCACTTAGCACTGATCCGCTTCAAAATTCAAAACGGTTGCCTTCAAGGTAGCCGTTTTTTTTCAACCGATTTTTTTTAAATGATCACATCAGCACAAAACAACTAATCGATCGATTAATCAATACATCAATCAATTGTTTAACAGCCCGTGCTCTTTAGCGTACTGGTAAATGTCCAAAGTTGAATTGGCATTGAGTTTCTTGCGTATAGCGGCCTGATAATTAGCCGCTGTTTTTTGACTTAAATGTAATTTGCTACTGATCTGATCTATGCTTTCGCCATTGGCTAAGCAGATAAAAATCTCAAATTCACGCGGTAGTAATTCTGTATGTGGCAACTGATTTTCGCTTAACTCTTTAAGCCCTTCAGCAATAGATTTTGCGATGGGCGTGCCGCCAGCCATTACCTCATGTATGGCCTGCACAATCAGATCGGGCTCCATACTTTTAGTCAGATACCCACGTGCTCCGAGTTTGATAGATTGATGAGCAATCGATGCATTTTCGTGCATAGTGAAGATCATTATCTTTTGTTGCGGGAACCGATACATCAATCGACGCAGCGTTTCAAACCCACCTTGGCCAGGCATAGACAGATCCATGATCACAACATCAACGGGCGTTGAGTCGAGCAGGGTATAGGCTTCTTCGCCGCTGCCAGCCTCGGCAATGACTTTTAATAGCGGATCAAGCTCAATGAAGCGCTTATAGCCAGCCCGAACGACAGCATGATCGTCCACCAGCATGACAGAAACAAAAGAAGTGTTCGAAGTGTTCATTCGCAGATAAAAAAAAGGCGATCACAATTGTAATCGCCTGAAGGTTCCACCACGTGGAGCCATTAGAATTTAAACCAAAACAATCCCAACTAGGGAGGCAGTAAACCGGCTGGATAACAAGTTTGCTGACAGTCGAATCTTCCTTCATCAGACCTTCACATGACAATAGTAGAAACTCCCAAGATGACAATAATTTATACTTGTCGAGCCGAACCATAAAAATTAATTATCAAAAAAATATTTTTACGTGCGGATTATTTTGAAACTGTCCACGTTGTGAGTTTCTCCTATTTCCAGTGCTCTGTACGCTGTTTAACATGGGCGACCTCTGAAGAGACCTTAACCCCATTTCGCTCAATAAAAATAATCATGAAACCATTTCCATATAGAGCAACTGTAATGGCAGTTGCGATAGCCACAGTTTTTTCAGGTCAGATCGTCAATGCAGAAGAATCTGAAAAGAAATTACAAGCCGTTGAGGTAGTTGGCACCTCGCCATTGCCGGGTCTGGGCATAGAAAAAAACAAGCTTCCCTATGACGTGCAAACAGTCACTAGCGAGCAGATTAACAATGGTCAAAGCTTAAATTTAACTGAGTTCATGTCGCGCAACCTCACGGGCGTGAACATCAATGAGATACAAGGAAGTCCGTTTCAGGCCGACATTACTTATCGCGGTTTTCGATTGTCTGGCATTTTAGGCTCGCCTCAGGGCTTGTCTGTTTACTTAGACGGAGTGCGAGTTAACGAACCCTTTGGTGATGTCGTTAACTGGGACATGATCCCTGAAGCGGCTATCAGTAATGTCACCTTAGTGCCGGGATCAAATCCTGTGTACGGATTAAATACTTTAGGTGGTGCATTAGCATTCACCACCAAGTCAGGTCTTACAGCGCCGGGCACCGAATTGAAATTATCTTTGGGCAGCTGGATGCGTAAGCGCGCAGATGTCAGCTATGGTGAAAAATCTGCTGATGGATGGCATAAATTTATTTCGACAACAGCTTTTCATGAAAATGGCTGGCGCAGAGAGTCTGAGGGGCAGCTCGGCAATGTGTTTGCAAAAATTGGCCGCACGCAGTCGGATGTGAATTGGGATATCTCCTTTTTGCACGGACGTAGTAATTTGCTAGGCAATGGTCTGCTGCCAAGTTATGCCTAT
>JAULVH010000186.1:2345-6216 GCA_032111105.1 Burkholderiaceae bacterium
AAAGGTATGTACGAAACCAATCGTCGCTGGGGCTACACCTACACCGATCGCACCAAAAATGAACTCAGCATGGTTAACTTTAACCTTCAGCGGTTTTTGGATGGGACCACCGAATTAGCGACCAATGCGTACGTTCGCCAAAGCACCCGTTCGACTATGGGTGGTGACGCAGAATTTGAAAATAGCCAACCGGAAGGAGTAATCAACCAAACGCGGACTCGTCAAACAAGTTATGGTACCAGCGTTAACTTGACAAAAATTTTGAATGCGCATCAGTTCACTACAGGTGCCAGCATTGATTCAAGCCGGGTGAGCTATGGCGGATATCAGGCGAGTGACTGCGAAATTGATACCTCACGTTTTGTAGATGATTGTGCAGCAGCTAGAGCGCAGGATGTGGGTGTCAAAGGAAATGCAAACGCTTTAGGCTTGTATGCGTCAGATACGTATTCAATTACAGCCGCAACTCATCTTACAGCCGCAGCACGTTTCAATCATGCGCGTGTCAGCAATACACTTACTAACTACACCGCAGGTGTGGGTTCAGAAAAACCCAGAGAATCGTTCAACTACAACAGTTTGAATCCGACTCTCGGTTTAAGTCATAAGCTCAGCGAACGTATCGATGTTTTTGGAAATGTCGGTCAGAGTAACCGAGTTCCTACCGTCATTGAGTTGGGGTGTGCTGACCCGACAGTTGGTTGTCGTTTGCCCACGGGCTTGCAAGCCGATCCCTACTTAAAGCAAGTGATTGCGCGCACCATGGAGATTGGGACGCGCTGGAGGCTCTCTGATGACTCCGGCTACACCGCCTCCGTCTATCGATCTGATAATTCGAACGATATTTTGTTTACAGCCACCGATCAGACGGGCTTAGGTTATTTCAGTAATTTTTCCAAGACACGTCGCCAGGGCCTGGATTTATCAGCCTACACACGTATCAACCAAGTTGATCTTCGACTCAGCTATAGCTATTTACAAGCAACCTATCAAGCCGCCGGTGAATTATTTGGTGGCGAGCGCGAAATCAGCATCAAGCGCGGTGACCGAATCGCCGGCTTACCAGAGCATACCCTCAAGCTCAACGCCGACTGGCGTGCCACCCGCAAGATGACGCTTGGCGGTACCATCATCGCCACATCAAACCTGGTTTCGCAGGGCAACGAAGACGGCCAGACGGAAAACGGACCAGCCAATGCCAAAGTGGATGGCTATTTTCTGATGAACCTACATGCCAATTATTCCGTGACCAAGGGCCTGGATTACTTTGCCCGTCTCAACAACCTGTTTGATCGGCGCTATGAAACCTATGGACTGATGGCCAACAGTTTGTTTAATGCCTCTGGTGTCGTGTCCGACATGGGCGCAAGCCGATTTGTGGCACCGGGTGCACCTAGGTCAATTTTGGTAGGACTACATTACCGCTTCTAATTTACAATAGAGGGCTGGATGGGTTTTCCACCAGATCACTCCAGCCCGAGTGGTGAAATTGGTAGACACAGCGGACTTAAAATCCGCCGCTTACCCGCGAGGGGGCGTACCGGTTCGATTCCGGTCTCGGGCACCAAACCTGCTGATTTTCCTCAGTTTTTAACGTTTGTATGAATAGCATCAAACGCTTTTCTGAATTCTCTTCGCCTAGCTTCTGACCATCCCCATGCGCCGTAGAAGCGGCTGGGCTGCCGCTCGATCTGCTGATGGTAATAGTGTAAATAGCGCTTACAGTAGCTTTCTAAGTCGGCCGCAGACACCCCATCAACATGAAGTGCATGTATCTCTTCCATCAATGATTTCAAATCATCCATAGAAACCACCCTATTTAGAAGCATCGTGTTCGAGCAAACAAGCAGTAAAATTCTTTACCAAGGCTTTTCGCCCGCAGCAAAGGAAATACCAGTGACTTTACCTCCTGAACATGATCAAACTATTTCCCGCAAATGGCGCCTAGCCACTGATTTACTTGATGAAGAATTTAACATTCCACCTGAGCGGGTTCATTTGCTGGGAACCGTAAAATCCTTGTTTGAGAAGTATGTCAGTGAGAATGATTTATCTGAGACTGCAGCCCAGGCTCTTTACTATAGGCTGTTTTTTTTCTCGACACTCATGATGATCAGGACGCTAAACACTATCGATATGCAAGTCACTGGCTTTAAGCTGCATGATTTAATGCCCGTTTTCATTGCATCTAAACGATTGTCTGCAGAGTCAACCGATTGGCAAACGCTAGAACAATCAATATCCAGTATTAACGATGCGATTGATGCGTTAATAACTGACTATAGTTAAAAAATAAATAACTTCTACGTAATTGCATTAAAGGCAAGGTGGTTCTTTTCTTTAATTCACCTCATCACGCGCCAACCCCTCTGTTGCAAAAATAAACAACGATGTGCTTATGCACGCCGAAAATCGAGAAGAAGTTGTTATAGTATACAAAGTGTAAATTGCGTAAACACGCGATAGCAGTGCATTTTTGGTAACCGTATTTAATTGGGAGCATCCATGTCAGGCTCACAAGTATTCGTTAAATACACTTTTTTCAGTAAGACCAACTCAGATACCAAGCTCTCTGCAGCTATTACTACTGAAGTGCCCGGCAAATCAGAGAGCAGCGTTCTTAAGTATCTCCGGGATAAGTATCCCGATAAACGACAAATCGAAATCGTTGAGGTTGTTTGGAAATAAGACGATGACGAAAAGCGATGATGTAATTTAAATTTGGTGTGTCAAGCATAAACCGTCAATGCAGCGCTCATAAGACTGTTTAATCAAAAATCTAAGGAAGAAATAGCTATGAAAAAGCTATCACAGTTGACATCCAAGTCATTACTGCTTGCACTGTTGCTAGTGTTTGCGGGCTGCCAGACAGCATCAATCAATGGACATAGTGCACTGAGTTTGGAAAACGGAGATGGCTATGTTGGAGACTTCAAGGACAGTAAGTACCACGGTCAGGGCGCGCTAACGTTTGCCAATGGAAGCAAATATGTTGGTGAATTTAAAGGTGGCAAATACCACGGCCAAGGTAACTTGGCGTTTGCCAATGGCGACAAGTATGTTGGTGAATTCAATGACGGTAAGTTCCACGGTCAAGGATCATTTACGTTTGCTAATGGCGAAAAGTATGTTGGAGAATTTAAAGACGGTATATGCCATGGTCAGGGAACGGCAACTCTCTTAAATGATGAAAAATATGTGGGTGAGTTCAAAGACGGAAAGCGTAATGGTCAGGGCACGCTCAATCTCGCTAGTGGTGAAAAATATGTGGGCGAATTTAAAGATGGCCGGCGTAATGGTCATGGTTCGTTAACTATGGCCAGTGGTGAGAAATATATTGGTAAATTTAATGATGGTAAATACCATGGGCAAGGCAAATTAACACTTCCTAATGGCGATGAATATGATGGTGAATTCAAATACAGTATTCGCAATGGTCAGGGCAAGTTAACACTTGCAAACGGTGATACATATTCTGGCGAATTCAAAGAAAATGTGCGTACGGGTCTGGGTACATTGACTCTTGCCGGCGGCGATATTTATTCCGGCGAATTTAAAGAAGGTGAGTACCATGGTCGCGGTACGGAAGTACTTGCTAATGGCGATAAATATGCGGGGGATTTTAAAGACGGTAAGTATCACGGCAAGGGTACGTACACGTTCGCAAATAATGAAAAATATATCGGAGAATTCAAAGAAGGAATTCGTACTGGACGCGGCCTCTATATTTTTGCCAACGGTGATAGGTATACCGGAGAATTTTTAGATGGTTTGCGCACTGGTCGCGGTACGTTCACTACAGCAGATGGACGTAAACGAGAAGGTGTTTGGGGACAAAACGAATTCGTACGCGCAGAAAAGCTAGGGCCAG
>JAULVH010000186.1:6226-10508 GCA_032111105.1 Burkholderiaceae bacterium
GGTGCCCTAAAAAATTAGTGCGATGGTAATTGCTAATAATAACTAGCAATTATTAATGATTTATGTGCTGCTTTAGAC
Organism: Burkholderiaceae bacterium; assembly: GCA_032111105.1. GTDB lineage: Bacteria > Pseudomonadota > Gammaproteobacteria > Burkholderiales > Burkholderiaceae_D > Pernthalerella. Next base: position 6,305 of record JAULVH010000186.1, read on the forward strand.
CTAAGAGATGCAACGCAAATAATTTAACAATAGCGTGGCGAGTATCTATGTTTGTTGGTTGAGTCAATCTCCATGCCTATATCTAACAAAATTATAAAAACTGTTTTTTTGGGAGTGACCTTCGTTGCTCTTGTGAGCGTGATTCGTCCTGCATTTACAGAAACCAAACCTTCCGTTACTCCATCCGTTGTGCCTCATGCTTCCTACCTGCAGCCGGTGCCGGGTCTGCAGGCCGAGCAAAAGCAATTATTTCGTGATGGTGAAAAAGCATTCAATACGTTGTGGATTGCGATACCCGAAGATGTGATCTCCAATTGGTGGGATCTTTCTCGCCCCGGGCCAGGCGGCAGCGAGTGGGGATTAGGGCCGACCTTTCTTGCGCAGTCTTGCGTGTCGTGTCACGTACAAGCAGGGCGCGGACGAGCATCTGATGGCGGTGGCGGACCAGTTTTTCATCAATCTCTGCGCCTATCCATACCCGGTGAAGGGCCACACGGAGGGCCTAACCCCGAGCCCAACTACGGAACGCAGATTCAGTCGTTCGATATCTCACAAAAAGAAAACATCAAGTTTGGCGAAGCAGAAGTGCATGTGGATTGGAAGACCAGTAACTTCACCTTCCCCGATGGGACATCGGTAGAGTTACGAGAGCCACAGATTAAGTTAGAGAAGCTGGGTTTTGGGCCGCTCGCTCCTAATGTCATGACATCGCTACGAAATTCTCAGGCGATCTTTGGGCTAGGCTATCTCGAAGCCGTGAGTGAAGACGATATTCTTGCGCTTTCAAAATTACAAAAATCGCTCGGTTTAAATGGTCGGCCCAATTACGTGCGCGATGATTTGAACGATAAGACCACCTTAGGGCGATTTGGTTGGAAAGCCAATCAACCCAGTCTGAAACAGCAACTCGCAGCAGCATTTCTCGGCGATATAGGAACGACCTCAACTATCTACCCCACGCAAAACTGTCCGCTTGTACAGCACGACTGTGTATCTGCTAAGACCAGTGGAAAGCACGAACTGCGTGAAGAGTTTTGGGAGGCCTTAACGTTTTGGGTAACTGCACTCGATGTGCCCGCACAACGAGACCGTGAGAACCCCATGGTGATGCGTGGCGCAAAACTATTTGAGTCTGCTAAATGTTCGCAGTGCCATATGCCCGAGCTAACCACGGGTAAATCTGCGCTGCTAACCCAGCTATCAAATAAGACTATCCGACCCTATACCGATTTGCTGTTACATGACATGGGGCCAGGATTGGCGGATGGTCGTCCAGATTTCAAAGCAGGCGGGCGCGATTGGCGCACAGCACCTCTGTGGGGTATAGGGCTATCCAAACAGGTAAATGGCAGCACAAGTTTCTTGCACGATGGTCGTGCACGCAATTTGTTAGAAGCCATTGTGTGGCATGGTGGCGAAGCAGCAGCATCGCGAGATTTGTTTGCAAAGCTAAACGAAGCCGAGCGCAATGATCTGATTACATTTCTCAATTCGCTTTGAGCGTTTTCAATGACTTTTCTATATTGATATCAAGTGGTGGCAAAGATTAGTGCTAAGAACATTGCTGATTCCAACCTCCGCCTAAGCTGGCTCAAAGTACTTCCCTACGATATTTCTAAAATCTTGTTTTTTAAATATTTCATAGCAATTTTCTGCATACGCTTTTCTTTCAGAATCATTGCTACAAAGCCATTCAATAACTTTTGCAAATTCTTCGCCCTGGTTGATGAATACATTGCCTCTAAGGTAGTTATCCATAAAAAGATGATCGTTGCCTTCGCAAACAACCGCCTTGCGATTCGCAAAATAGTACGAGGCGCGCACAATCTCGAAAATGTTGTACATCATCGGATTGCCCGATGAGATGTTTAACAAAACTTTTGTGCGCCCAATTAATTCGTCACGTGTTGAGCCCCATACATTAGCGAAAGTAGAAATGCCAATACCATTGTGGTGTGCATGAAAATCTTTAATTACCTTAAATCGGTAATCATCAAGACGTCCAATAAATGCCACGTCAATGTCTTCCGTTGTTTGGGAGATTTTCTCGAGTGTCGGAGAGTAACCGACAGGACAATGGAAAACAGGGTTTTTAGGTAAAACTCTGTTCCAAGCTTCAATATTTGCGTATGAATAGTCCCATATTTCATACGTTTTAGCGGCTAGAGTTAGTCTTTTAAATTTAGAAATGTCTTGACCGTGATGCTGCTCTAAATTGAAAAGTATCGTATCTTCTGGAAAGACAGTGCTCAAATCCATATGTAGTAGTTCAAAGAACTGAAACGCTACTTCCCATCCAAATACGATATTTCGAGACTCTTTATCAATCGTGTTACGCGAAATAGTGCAAGAGTGTCCTAGCTCGTGCAGTGCCCATTGCAAGCTTTCAATCACTTCTATGTAAGCGTTGAAAATTTTAAATTTTGGTATTTCAAGTTGATGTAAAACGATATTGAACTTCATTACCACAGTCTTTCTAAAATAATTAATGTATCAGTAGCGTCCGGTTAAACCGGAATGTCTTTGAGTCTAGCCATAAAATCGTGGCACTGATGCACAGTCAGAGCTTCTTAAGCGATACGCGTACTGTTGTAGCGTCGTGACTCTCTTTTCGTTCGCTATAGCGATCGACCAAATACGGCGAGATATCGCGCGTTAGCAAAGTAAATTTCACTAATTCTTCCACCACGTCGACCAAACGATCGTAATAACCAGAAGGTTTCATCCGGCCTTCTTGGTCGAACTCGTCATAGGCTTTGGCAACTGAGGATTGGTTGGGGATGGTGAGCATGCGCATCCAGCGACCCAATACACGCATCTGATTAACAGCATTAAATGACTGCGACCCTCCGCAAACCTGCATCACAGCCAGAGTTTTTCCCTGGGTGGGGCGAACTGCACCTAAGGCTAAAGGTATCCAGTCAATTTGCGATTTCATAATGCCCGTCATGGCGCCATGACGTTCTGGCGACGACCAAATCATGCCTTCAGACCAAGCGCATAGTTCGCGTAGTTCAGCAACTTTGGGATGGGTATCGGGAGCGTCATCCGGCAATGGCAAACCACTAGGATTAAAAAATTTAGCTTCCGCCCCAAACGCTTTTAGCAAGCGAGCAGCTTCTTCTGCTTGCAGGCGGCTAAATGAACGCGCCCGAACCGATCCGTACAAAAGCAAAATACGGGGTGGGTGAGTAGAGGGCTTTTGCTGAGTGAGTCGCGCAGGATCTATCTGCGAAAAGCAATGTGAGTCGACGTTGGGTAGATCACCCAGTAAATCAGATGTGTTCATGGATGTGAATGATATGAGAAATTTTCGCGTAGAGCGAAATAGTTGTTTGGTGGTTCCTTTGCCGCCTAATTTTTAGGCGCCTTCAACAATAAATGCTCTGCCTACAGAGCAGCTCAAACGTAGTTTTTTTAAAGCAGCGTAGGAGGGCGATTGATACCAGGCCGTTGCAATCTCCATCGATGGAAATTCAACAATGATAGTGCGAAGCATGTTGTGGTGTCCTTCATCCACGCCTTCTAGTTGCAGTCGTTTGCCACCGCGAACTACAAATCGTGCACCTACAGATTCTAAGGTTGGCAGAACCTGGGTACGGTAAGTTTCGTAGATTGCGAGATCTGTGACTGTCAGTTCAACAATAAGAAAGGCTTTAGGCATGAAATCTTTCGAAGTAATGATTCGTCAAAGAGATTTTTTTAGAAAGGTTAGTAATTCAACCGCATCGCGCTCCATAGCTATTCTGTCTACTTCTTTGCCATTCTTAAAAATAATAAGTGTGCTTTGAATTTTTATATTAAAAAATTTCAGAATTTTTCTTTGAGTGTCGTAATCCACTTCCAAAAACGTGACATCTTTAAATTCGGCTGAATTCATAGCCGCGTTAATTTGTACATCCTGAGCTTTGCAGGTTCCACACCAGTCAGCATGAATATGAACGACGATGGGCTTACCAAGCGCAAGTAAGCTATCGAATTCTTGTTGCGTATAAAATTTTCCGGCAGCGCTAGCTTGCTGGTATATAAACAAAAATAATACAAAATAAATGATTATTTCTGTTTTGTGAAAAAGACTTTGAATCAAAGTTATGGATTTCTTGTCCTTATAATTTAGGTTTGTTTGAGGCGACCCTGCTTTACAAGGCATATCTCATCCTACAATAAAATATCTTTTCATTTGGGTCAACAACCTTTTACTTTA
>JAULVH010000186.1:10518-14378 GCA_032111105.1 Burkholderiaceae bacterium
TACATCTAGTGAGGTATTTGATAATTCAAGATCGCAAAAATCCGATTCAGACCGGCAGGGCGATAATTTCAGTGGTAGATCTTGGGGCTACAACAGCGCTGGCAATAACTATCCGAGAGCACATGGCAGTCATTGACTACATGACGCTTTATTGATGACCATGAATCAGTCTTATAGCACAGCACACTTGGGCATTAAGGCTGTTTTAGGTTATTACTAAAATGAATACATATAAAAACATAATTTAAGGCCGCGCATTTTCTGCCGCAGCGCGTCATTGCCAAAAATTCGTGTTGCGACTACAGTCGGGTTATAAATCGTTCGTAAGTAGATAATTCATAAGAAGAGTCTCAAGCGTATAGGTTAGCTGATGCTCTTCGCTGTATAAGCCTCCCACAGCGGGGTAATAATAAAGCAGACAAGGAGACAGCATGGCAATCCGTTCATGGCGTGCCCCCCAGTGGAGCATGCGCCTACTTGCAAGTGCGCTTATTCCTTTATGGTTGTCGGTACCGACAGCCTCCATTGCTCAAGAATCCAAACCCGTGCGCATAGGCGTACCTACCTCTGTGCAGTTACAGGTGGGCAGAGATACGCTGACAGCCATCAAAATGGCGGTCGACGAAGTCAATAAAAAAGGCGGCGTACTCGGACGCAAATTAGAGTTTGTCTCTGCTGACGAAACTGAAAATCCTGAAACGGGTATTAGCGCTATACGCAAGTTAGTGGCTGATGAAAAAGTGGATGTGCTTATTGGCGGCTATACCAGCGGTGTAACCTTAGCTCAGCTACCGCATATTGCCGCTGCCAAAACCATTTATATGGGTGTGGGCGCAGCATCACCTAGCATTACCAACAAAGTCAAAAACGATTACGAGAACTACAAATATATTTTCAGGGTAGGGCCCATCAATGCAGCACATCAGGCGCGTGGCTTGGTGGATTTCATTGCTAATTTTGTGATTGGTGAATTGGGCTACAAAAAAATTGCCATCGTCGGTGAAAACGCCAAGTGGGTACAAGATTTAGTGCCGGTGCTAACCAAAGGCGCTAAAGAAGTCGGTGCTGATATACGCATGACGGAATTATTCGATACGCAAACATCGGATTTTTCACCTTTGCTTGCCAAGATTAAAGCCAGTGGTGCTCAGTATCTGATCGTAACGGTCTCGCATGGCTCCAGCGATACGTTTGCCAAGCAATGGCACGATGCGCAAGTGCCTGTGCCCTACGGTGGTATTGACGTCAAGAGTATGGACGGTGATTTTTATAATCGCATAGGTGGCAAATCAATCTCTGAAGTGGCAGCTAATTTTGCAGTACGTGCGCCTCTTACCAAAAAAACGATACCTTTTTTTGATGCCTTCAAAAAGCTCTCACCCAATTACCCCGTATACACCGCATTTTTTGCGTATGACGCTGTGTTTATGTATGCCGACGCAGTTAAGCGTGCGGGCAGTTTTGATACAGACAAGATTATCAAAGAGTTAGAAAAAACCAAGCATGAAGGTATTGCGGGTGAAATTTCATTTGATGAGAACCATGACCTGATGACTGGTAAAGGCAAGACGAATTTGATCTTCGCTCAGTGGCAGGACAAGGGCGAGCGTGTAGTGATTTATCCCAAAGAACTACGCACGGGTAACTTCATCCTTCCTCCCTGGATGAAGTAGTGGAAATACTTATCTACGGCGCAGTCACCAGCGCCATTTATGCCATGCTGGCAGTGGGATTCACCTTAATTTTTGGTGTGGCCCGCGTGCTTAATCTTGCGCATGGATCGTTCTATGCGCTCGGTGCTTACGGCACGTATGTGCTGACATCTTTGCTGGGGTGGCCGCTCTGGCTGGCTGCGATAGTTGCCATTGCAGGCGTCTCGTTATTTGGGGTTATTGTTGAAAAAGTGTTGATACGTCCATTGCGCTATTCGCAGTTGGGCGTACTTATGATTACGCTGGCCGTGTCCCTCGTGGTTGAGCAGGCACTCTTTTTAACCTTTGGTTCAGAGTATCGCAACGTACCTGCTTTTATTGATACAAAAATTAGTATCGGTGGTGTTGATGTGGCAGGCCAGCGGCTGTTAACGCTGGTAGTTGCGGTGGTAGCTATTGGTGCCCTGTATTTATTCATACAACGTACCCGTCTTGGTAGCGCCATACTCGCTATCTCGCAAGACGCCGAAGCGGCTAAATACATGGGTATACCCAGTGATCGTATTTTTTCATTAGTCATGGCGATTTCAGCTGCACTCGCTGGCTTGGCGGGTGTATTGGCAGGCCCTTTTCTTTCGGTGCAGCCTTCTATGCATTTACTGCCCATCGTAAAAGCGTTTGCGATTGTGATTGTCGGTGGCTTGGGATCTATTCCCGGAAGTATTCTTGCCGCACTCATGTTGGGTTACGCCGAGACCTTGGTGGCCTATCTGATTTCAACTAGCTGGACTGAAATCGTCTCTGTGCTGGCGACCTTGCTTACGTTGGTACTGCGCCCTGCAGGTATCTTCGGCAAACGAGCCGCATTCTAGGGGCAGCCACGTGAACGGATTTCAGCAACTCGATAAACTCAGTGGTGTGGCAGGTGCGGCAGCGCTAGGTTTGCTGGCACTGGCACCGCTGGTATTTCCCGGAAATTATTTGGTAGGTGTGTTAACGGTTGCAGCCATCTACGGCATCTGGGCGGTGAGTTGGGATTTCATGTCGGGTTTGACTGGCCGTGAAAATTTTGGCCACTCACTTTTTATTGGTGTGGGTGCTTATGTGGCCGGCTTTGTCAATGTGCAGATGGGGCTGGGCCCTTGGTGGAGTTTGCCCGCATCGATGTTACTCGCTGTGGTGTTTGCATTATTACTGGGCTTTCCTACGCTGCGTTTGAAAGGTCCTTATTTTGCGCTGGCGATGTTATCAGCAGCGGTCATCATGCAGCGACTGATGCTGATTTTCTGGGAGTACACCGGAGGCGAAGAGGGCATACAAGACATTGCGCCATTAATACGTAATAACCTTCATTATTATTGGTTTGTGCTGGCCGTTTTAGGATGCACTACATTTATTCTGAGCTGGATGGCACGCTCGCGTTGGGGACTTATTTTGCGTGCTATACGTGGCGATGAAGCGACGTGTCTGGCAGCGGGTATTCCAATTACCACCTACAAAATTGTCTCATTAGTGATTAGCGCAGCGTTCGCAGGTTTGGGCGGCGCTTTGTATGCGCACTATCAGCTACAAGTCAGTCCGCAATTATTTGCAGTCGTTACGTCGGTAACCATCATTACCATGGTTTATGTGGGAGGCATGGGCACTATTTATGGCCCTGTGGGTGGCGCTTTGCTGCTGACGTTACTCATTGAAGGTTTACGCAATTTTGGTGAGTGGCGTTTAATGGTTTACAGCGTACTACTGATTCTGATTTTGTTTTTCCTTCCAAACGGATTCATTGCTCCTTTATGGAAGCGTCTGCGCTCAGGCGTAGGGGGCAGATTATGAGCCAGGCTATGAGTAAAGTGCTGCTAGAAGTCGATTGCGTTGATAAACGTTTTGGCGGACTGCATGCGGTTAAGCAGGTCAGTATGCAAATTCACCGCGGTGAGATCGTAGGCGTACTCGAGCGAGCCGTCGGGTTGCCGCTTGACCGAGTACGGCGAGCGGCCGGCGCCGGGGGCGGCGGCGAGCGCGGCGAGGAGCGCGGCGGCGACGAGCATCATGAGCGCGGGAGACGGAGGAGCTGCTGGACGGTCTCGAGCACCTCCTGCGCCTTGACGGGCTTGATCAGGTACGCGCTCGCGCCGAGCTTCAGCGCGCGCTCCCGGTCTCCATCGGCGGCCTCGGTGGTGATGATGACGATGGGCAGCGCCCGGTTGGAGG
>JAULVH010000187.1:0-665 GCA_032111105.1 Burkholderiaceae bacterium
TCGTATTCAAAAAGATTCGAAAGAAAAATATATCAACCTTTACACAAAGACACATTTACATAGACATGATGTACAAATCATCGAGATTTTCGCGCATGCGTGTTAGTACGCCATTTCGATTTTGTATTTCTAGCGATACCTCGATATCGGGGTACTTGTGACAAAACGTACCTAACAGTCTGGGAATGAAATACTTTGCTGTACTCACCACGGCGATACGCAATTTTCCGCGTGCTAGCCCTTTGAGTGCATTGAGCTGTTGTTCATAGAGCTCCCATGTGGTCTGAATTTCCCGCGCAGTCACAGCGAGGTCGCGACCTGCATCAGTCAAGCGCACCTTTTTTGCGATGACTTCAAATAAGGGCAAGCCGACCGAATCCGAAAGTTCTTTGAGGCGCATTGATGCGGTGGGTTGGGTAATGTGTGTGGCTTTCGCTGCCGCGGTGACGCTGCCTGTTTCGGCCAGCGCCAAGAACAGCCTGAGCTGACGAAATGAAATATTCATAGTATTTACACTATATGAAAAATTATTAAAATCGATTTTACCTTATGAATGAAGGATCTTACTATGGGTGCCTAAGTAAGCCCTGATTGCCCACTGGCGAGACGTTAGTTGGGTAAATGACTGAGGCTAACTCACTGATTGATTGAGCTTTTTTGTATAG
>JAULVH010000187.1:675-2067 GCA_032111105.1 Burkholderiaceae bacterium
ATCAGCTCCTTCTTAAAAGAAAATGACTATGCAAAATCTTCTCGATCCGGCCATTCTATTTTTCGTCTTTGGCGTTGCCGCTGGCCTGTTGCGCTCCAATTTGGAAATACCCCAGTCGATTGCCAAATTTTTATCGCTGTATCTACTCATGGCGCTTGGCCTTAAAGGCGGTTTTGCGTTGGCGAGTTCGGGTTTAAGTAGCTCAGTGCTTACTAGCCTGTTTGCGGCGCTACTAATGGCAGTGATAGTGCCAGCCTTGGGGTACTCATTTCTCAAATCGAGAATGTCAAAATTTGATGCCGCTGCTGTAGCTGCTTCGTATGGGTCAGTAAGCGCAGTGACATTTGTGACAGCCATCCAATATCTCGAGTCGCAGCAGTTAATCGCGGGTGGTCACATGGCGGTTGCTATGGTGTTGATGGAATCCCCCGCAATTATCATGGCCGTTTTGCTGGCGAATTTACTGCGTCAAAATGTATCAGCTCCAGTGCAGGTGTCTGGATTTGGAGCGGGTGGCGCAGTGCTTTCCACTATGGGTGAGCCGAATCGCTTTCCATCGATAGGCAAGATACTTCACGAATCATTTACTAACGGGGCGCACCTGCTGCTGCTGGCGTCTCTGTTGATTGGTTTTGCCAGCGGAGAGACCGGAAAAGCAATGATGAGTCCGTTCTCTTCCGACCTGTTTAAGGGCATGCTGGCTTTTTTCTTATTGGATATGGGGCTGATGGTGGCAAAGAGTCTACCTGGCTTGAAAGGTAAATCACCCGCCCTATTAGTTTATGGTGCTCTTGGTCCGTTAGCTCATGCAACGATTGCTTTAGGTTTGGCCTGGTTGCTGAATCTTCCCGTAGCCGATGCCGTTTTACTGATGGTGTTATCAGCCAGTGCGTCGTATATCGTGGTGCCTGCAGTTTTGCGCTATGCCATACCTGAGGCAAATCCATCAATATATTTTGGTTTGTCGTTAGGCGTGACGTTCCCTTTAAATATTTTGATAGGGATACCGCTTTATACGTTTGCAGCTAAAGCGTTGATGTAGCCCTGACTTATGTCTGAGCCGGGTTGAATTTAAAACCCTATGAAGCGTAATCTCGTTTGAGATGTTCCGAATGCAGGGTTAAACCTACGACGTCAAAAAAGTGCCATCTGACGTTCGTCCAGCAGAAAATCAACGACGAACTGTAGTAATAGAGCTTGATGAAGTTGATGGTGCCAGTAAGGCTGCATGTATTTTTTTTGATACCAGCTTTGCTCACTTTCTAAGTGGCAGCCTATCAAACCGATGGGGCCCTGAACGATTGCCATAGCATCACCATTGGCATACGTGGCAACTTTATCAAACTCGCCACCTATAAACGTGGGGCCGTCATAGAAATACATTCTGTGATC
>JAULVH010000188.1:0-3166 GCA_032111105.1 Burkholderiaceae bacterium
TCGTTTACAGGCCATCACAGGTGGCGTCGCGAAACCAACCCATGAAGGTCAAAATATTTGGGATTACAATTTTTCTGCCAACGCGACACGGCAAGATGGCTTTCGAGATCATTCCGCACAAGATAGTCAAAAATTGGTCGGCAACCTCGGCGTAAAAATCAATGCTGACCTAGAGTCTCGCTTCTTCATTAGTGCGGTTCGTAGTAGATCACAGCTGCCTGGGTATCTCACGAAAGCACAATTACTGGCTGATCCAACGGTTGCAAACAATTCCTCTTGGGCGGCGAGCTTTCAGCGCCGTGACGTTGACTCACAACGCATAGCCAATAAGACAGTGTATCGATTTGGTGATTATCAACTAGAGCTTGCGGCCTATGTCATGCATCATGATTTGTGGCATCCAATTACCTTCGGCTTTATCGAGCAAAACACTTACACCTATGGTGGCCATATAAAGCTCTCCGATACATCCAAGCTTTTTGGCGCTAACAACGTACTGACATTGGCTTACTTGCCCGATATTGGTCAAACTGATGGAAGGACGCGCAGTGTTGCCGCTGGTTTTGTACCGGGGAGCGTCTCGAGTCAATACAAGCAAGACTCTTCGAATCACAGACTTCTCTTGGAAGATAAATTCAGTTTGTCCAGCGATATCTTGCTGATTGGGTCTATTCAGTACCATCAATCGAATAGAAAGAAAACTGACTCAGTCACACCTGCGTCGGGCTACGATATTAATTACACAAAATGGATTCCCCGTCTTGGGATTGTTCATAATTTTTCACAAGCCAGTCAGATCTTTGCGAATATCAGTCAGAATTTCGAACCACCAATTTTCGATGTGACATCGACGATGTTGGCATCGAAAGCGCAAACTGGTATGAGCTACGAGATTGGTACGCGTGGACGAACTGAATTATTCGATGGGCGCGGCCAAATCGATTACGACTTGACGTTCTACCGAGCCAATCTGCGGAATGAGTTTCAAACTGTTTGTAATAGCACTCCACCCTGCGCATCTTTCGGCCAGTCTTCTACGGTGAACGTGCCAAAGACGATACATCAAGGTATCGAGATGGGTCTGGCTGCATTACTCGATCGTCAGTGGCAAGCACGTGGTGCTTTGCTCTACAGCGACTTCCGCTTCGACGATCACTCGTTATATGGAAATAACCGTATGCCTGGTTTCCCGCCGCTGATTATGCGCGGAGAGATGCTCTATCGGGATGGCCTAGACTCTGGCGCCGCGCCAGTACTCTTGTCATACGTCGGACCTACATTTGAATGGGTGCCAATGTCGGCGCCGATGGATAACACCAATAGTGTCTCTAACGACCCGTATGCCATCTTTGGTTTCAAAGCAGGTGGACAACTCGATCAAAAATGGTCATGGTTTTTCGATGCTAGAAATCTGTTAGACAAAAAATACGCTGCAACGACAAATATCGGAGCCGGGTATTCAAGCAGTGGCCCTGGCGCAGCTTACTACCCAGGCGTTGGTCGCTTAGCTTATGTTGGTTTTGAGGGGAGATGGTAATGGAATGCTTTCGATTCATCGGCGCTGCCTGCTTGGTGGCAGGCGCGCTTCTACCACAGGAAGTGTTGGCTCACGCCACGGTAACACCGAAGTTTACGACGCAAGGTAGTTATCAGCGCTTGGCATTTGGCATCACGCATGGATGCGAAGGGTCCGCCACGATCGAAGTGATCGTTCAGTTACCGGAGTCGATCATGGGTGCCAAGCCGATGCCGAAGGCTGGGTGGACCGTCGAGATGGAGGTGCAGGATCTTGCACAGCCTTATGTCTCACACGGCAAAGAGATTAGACGTGACGTCAGAACGATACGCTGGCGCGGTAGGTTACTGGACGCTCACTATGATGAATTTGTCGTGATGACCAAGGTTTGGAACAAGCCAGGTCCGGTTCCAATTCCGATCACGCAGATTTGTGAGAAGGGTCGGATGGATTGGAGTCAATTACCTGATGGATCAGGCAAGCGACTGGAATACCCAGCGCCGGTGCTCGAGATTATGCCGGGTGAACATAAACACTAAGGACGACCATGAAGCCTTCTGTTTTGCTTTTCAAGATGGCCGCAGCTCTATTTCTACTCTGTAATTGTGCTTTTGCTGGTGGGGTCGATAGTGCTGCCATCACTAAAACGATGGAATTAATCTTTGACAAAGCTGATGCACCACTTTCTGTGGATGCAGTGACAGCTTCATCTGAATATGGTTTGGCGTCGTGGACCCAGCAATCCAAAGGCGGTAGGGCCCTGTTGAAAAAAGCGGGGGCGAAATGGGAAATAATGGTTTGTGGCGGTAAAGACTTATTGCAGACAAACGTGCTTGAAAAAGCGGGCTTGAGCCATCAACAAGCCCAACATCTGATCGCTGATCTTAAGAAAATAGAGAACCAGCTACCGGATAACAAACGAAAGCAATTTGATTCTTTCCAGCTAGGCGAGCAAAGTCACCATAGATCGCATTGAGCAAGCGCACTGAAGCTACAGCGCTTTCCCGCGCTGTAGCCTCAGTCAAACACCGGCGACTCCACGCCCAGCACCTTGTGCAGCTTCGGTGAGGTGGTGGTGTACTGCATGTGGATTTTCTTGTCCGGGAAAATATACGGTGCTGCACCGAAAGCGGCTAATGCAGCTTCATGGAAACCCGACAGAATGAGTTTTTTCTTGCCGGGGTAGGTGTTGATGTCGCCCACTGCGAAGATGCCGGGCACATTGGTTTCAAACTTCTCGGTATCCACGACCAATTGCTTGCGCTCGATGTCGAGGCCCCATTCGGCGATAGGGCCGAGCTTGGGCGACAGTCCAAAGAACACCAATAAATCATCCAGCGGCAGGCGGCGGGTGACACCATCAGCACCCGTGACCTTGATCTCGGTGAGCGTGTCGTCAGCTTCTTCGAAACCAGTAACCTGACCGATCAATAGCTGCATTTCGAATTGTTCGCAAAGTTCACGCATTTTTGCGACCGAAGCAGGCGCGGCGCGGAACTCCTCGCGTCGGTGAACCATGATCACCGACTCAGCTTTGCCATGCAGATTGAGTGCCCAGTCGAGTGCTGAATCACCGCCACCGCAGATGACGATATTGCGGCCTTCAAAGCGCGCCGGATCTTTGACCCGATAGAACAGTTGTTTGCTCTC
>JAULVH010000189.1:0-12112 GCA_032111105.1 Burkholderiaceae bacterium
GGACAGCAGGAATTAAGCATTGCGCAAATTTTGGTACGCATCCCAGAAAATGCATCCGCTCAGCAGATTGCTGAACGACGCAAGCGTGCAGAGTCTGCAGTCGCGCAATTGAAATCGGGTGCTGATTTTGCTAAGACGGCGGCCAGTTTCTCAGATGCGGCTGATGCCCTGAGCGGTGGTGATCTCGGCTGGCGCAGCACCTCGCGGCTCCCCCAGTTGTTTGTCGACGCTGTAGAAAAACTCGCTGAAGGTGATGTTGCGCCACTCGTTCGTAGCGCTAACGGTTTCCATGTGCTCAAGCTCAATGGGCGTCGCACAGCCAGCATCATGAAAGGTGGATCAGGCACGATGGTGCAGCAGACACGTGCACGCCACATACTCATTAAGGTAAATCAAATTATCTCTAGCGCCGATGCGCGGCGTAAGCTGATTGAGTTGCGCGAGCGTCTGGATAATAAAGCAGCAAAATTCGAAGAACTTGCGCGGCTTTATTCCAATGATGGTTCGGCCTCCAAAGGGGGTGATCTAGGCTGGATTTACCCTGGAGATACCGTACCAGAATTTGAACGTGCGATGAATGCATTGCGCCCGGGTGAAGTTTCTCAGCCTATAGAATCTCCGTTTGGTTTTCACTTGATTGAAGTCTTAGAGCGTAAGACCGAAGAAGTCTCGCGTGAGCGTCAGCGCCAGATCGCCAGGCAGGCACTGCGTGAGCAAAAATTGGAAGAGTCTTACGAGGACTGGCTACGTCAGTTGCGTGATCGTGCTTATGTCGAGTACCGACTGGATGAATTTAATCCTCGTCAGCAGTAATTCAGTTTTTTTATGTTCTGTCCGCGCATAGCCATCACTTGCGGAGAGCCAGCCGGGGTCGGTCCGGAGATTTCTGTACGTGCTGCGCTAGAGGTTACAGACTGCGAGATAGTGCTCATCGGTGATGCAATTCAGATCGCTGATTTGCTGACTCACCTGAGCCCTCTTACAGAACTCCATTCCATCCAGGTGGATGAACTGGCTACATCTTCCAGAAGCGCTGGCCGTATCAGCGTGATCGATTGCCCGCTAGCGGCCAGGCCCGTGCCGGGCAAGCTTGATCATCGCAATGGTCGTTCAGTACTCAACACGCTTGATGTAGCCATAGACGGCGCGCTGCATCAACAGTTCGATGCTATCGTCACAGCCCCCATACAAAAGAGCACCATTAACGATGCGGGAGTTGCCTTTACGGGGCACACCGAATATCTGGCTGAAAAAACAAGTACGCCGCAGGTGGTCATGATGCTGTTGGGCCCGGCGGGTGGTTATACCTTGCGGGTAGCCTTAGCCACCACGCATTTACCTTTGAAAGATGTCTCTGCAGCTCTCACTCAGTCGAGTGTGTTGCGCACGCTGGAAATTATCCATGATGATTTGATACATCGTTTTGGAATAGCAGAGCCGCGAATTTTAGTAGCCGGTCTTAATCCACACGCAGGTGAGGGCGGCTATCTGGGGCGTGAAGAAATCGATGTTATTGAACCCGTCATACGTCAATTACGCGAAAAAAACTGGCACGTGTCTGGCCCCTATCCGGCAGATACGCTGTTTCAACCAAAATATTTAAAAGAATCTGATTGTGTGTTGGCTATGTTTCACGATCAGGGTTTACCCGTACTCAAATTCGCGACCTTTGGTCAGGGTGTCAATATCACCTTAGGCCTTCCTATTATTCGCACCTCCGTGGATCACGGTACGGCGCTAGACATTGCAGGGCAGGGATTAAATTTGGCAGATCACACGAGTATGAGTGCTGCTTTGCGCGCTGCGGTGGAGATGATTCACGCATCGCGTAGGCTTACTCAATGAAGCACATTCCGCGTAAGCGATTTGGTCAGAATTTTTTGACTGACCATAGAGTGCTGGATGAGATTATTCAGGCCATTGCACCGCAAGCCGATGATGTCATGGTGGAGATTGGTCCCGGGCAGGGCGCAATGACTTCCTTGCTGCTTGAGTGTGTCAATGAATTACATGTAGTCGAGTTGGATCGTGATTTGGTGCGTATCCTGGAAAAAAAATTCCAGCATCGTCCGTTGAAAATTCATTCTGGCGATGCACTCAAATTTGATTTTTCATCACTGGCACCTGAAGGTAAAAAATTACGCGTCGTTGGTAATTTACCTTACAACATCTCTACGCCGATATTGTTTCACTTAGCTAGCTACGTCGGC
Organism: Burkholderiaceae bacterium; assembly: GCA_032111105.1. GTDB lineage: Bacteria > Pseudomonadota > Gammaproteobacteria > Burkholderiales > Burkholderiaceae_D > Pernthalerella. The sequence goes on from JAULVH010000189.1 coordinate 2,211, forward strand.
ACCATTTCAGATCAGTACTTCATGCTGCAAAAAGAAGTTGTGCAGCGTATGGTTGCTGCGCCCGGTGGCAAAGAATACGGTCGACTCTCGGTCATGCTGCAATGGCGTTATCAGATGGATTTATTGTTTATCGTTCCACCCACGGCATTCGATCCGCCGCCCAAAGTTGAATCGGCCATCGTGCGCATGCGACCGTTGGCACAGCCGCTGGAGTGTGATCAGCACAGGCTTGAGCAAGTAGTGACCAAGGCGTTCTCTCAACGCCGCAAGGTCATACGTAATTGCGTCGCGGGTATGTTTACTGAAAACGATCTGATCAATGCGGGGATTGATCCGCAAACCCGGCCAGAGACCGTTTCATTGGATAAGTATGTAGCTCTGGCGCGCATGACTTAACACATCATCATGGCGCTGGCTGCAATCAGGCGTCGCGTTGGATTAATTCTATTTTGTAGCCATCCGGATCCTGGATGAAGGCGATTACCGTAGCGCCTCCTTTGACCGGACCGGCTTCACGAGTCACCTGACCACCAGCGGCCTTAACAGCAGCACACGTAGCCGCAGCGTCTTCCACGCCTATGGCTATATGGCCATAGGCCGTACCCATGTCATATTCACTGGTTCCGTAGTTGTAGGTAAGCTCCAGTTCTGCCTGATCTGGATTGGCTTCATAGCCCAAAAAGGCCAGCGAGTATTTTTGATCAGGGCGATCGGTAGTTCGCAGTAATTTCATACCCATGACCTGCGTATAAAAATCGATGGATCGTTGCAGGTCGCCAACGCGCAGCATAGTGTGGAGTAGTCGCATAGTCACTTTCAGGAATACGGTCGATAGAATTTTTTTACAAGTCTGATGTACTGAACATCAGACTAGCCATGTTTCAAAATTCGGGGAGCTGGTGCACATCGTGATCGCGTAATGTTTTACGAGCTATTTCAAATTCGGGTAATACCGATTGCACGGTATTCCAAAATTGCGGCCCGTGATTCATTTCTCTCAGATGCGATAGTTCGTGCGCTACAACGTAATCGATGTTGGGTAATGCAAAATGCATTAATCGCCAATTCAGTCGTATGCGGCCATCCGCAGTGCACGAACCCCATTGGGTGCTGGCAGACGATAACGCGAAGCTGGAAAACTGCACACCGAGTTTTTCGGAATACATCGCCAGACGTTCGGCAAAAAGGCGTTTAGCCTCACCTTGCAACCAAGCCTGCACTCTGTCTTTGAGTTGCTGATCGGTTGCCGAGCCAGGCAGGCTGATATGTAATTCACGCTCAACTTGATCAAAGCGAGCACCGACCGTACTACCGTAAGCAATTCGCAGGGTGATGTCAGTGCCAAGATAAGGCAGCTTAGCGCCGTCTCGCCATTCCATAGGCGGCCGCAAGCGCCGTACAGAGCGTTCGCGCTGTTCATTAATTTTTTTAAAAATCCAGGACTGCTTGGCGCTAATGGCGGCTTCAATATCACTCATCGTCAGCCATTGCGGCGCAGTGACTCGCAGTCCATCATCATCAATTAAAAACCCCACGCTGCGCCGACGCGAGCGTAGCAGGCGATAGTCCAGGAAATGCGTACCAAAATGCAGTCGGCGGTGATTCGGTGGTATGACAGGATCGGGCACGGTGGAATGAATTTGCTCGGCATGAGCTTGTTGTTGACTACCAGTAGAAAAAAAATCGTCAAGCAGCGAGAGCTGATTTGGGTCAGTCAGTTTTTTTCTTAGAAACTGCTTGATCGACATGATGGTCAGAATTTAGAGTGGTTTTTCATTCGCATACGCAGCAGGGCTGAGCATCCGCATTTCAGATTCTATCCAATTTTCGGCTTTTGCCATTAATTCTGCTGAATTCATGCCTTCAGAAGATATGGCAGGGCCTATCGATACGGTAATTAAACCAGGTTTTTTGATAAACGCATTGCGTGGCCAGCAATCACCCGAATTCATCGCAATTGGCACTACAGGAACATGGGTACCAATTGCCAGGATGGCACCGCCCGCTTTGTACTTACCCTGCTGACCGACGGCGGTGCGTGTCCCTTCGGGGAACATGATGACCCATTGGCCATCATCTAAGCGTTTTCTGCCCGTGGCTATAACTTGTGACATGGCGTCGCGTCCTTTGCTGCGATCAATAGCGATCATGCGCAACATGCCTAATCCCCAGCCAAAAAAAGGAATGTAGAGCAGTGATTTTTTAAAAACAAAAATCAGCGGGCGTGGCATTAACCAGCAATAAAAAATAGTCTCCCATGCAGACTGATGTTTGGAGAGCAGTATCACGGGCGCGTCGGGAAGATTTTCCAGCCCTTTGACTTGCCACCGTATGCCGCAAACATAACGGGCAGCGAGAATGATGAATTGATTCCAGCGAGTGATCATCCAATAGCGTTGACGGTAGGGCAGCAACACAAAAGCAAAACAGGCGGTAGCCCAAATCACTGTGGCTATACCTATGATTAACGCAAATAATAATGAACGTACGAACAGCAAAAAACGTGACATTCGAGCTCCATGGATGGGTAGTAACAGCAGGGCTACCCTTTAATGCGTTATTTTTTCTTTTGCAATGCGGCGCGCGCCATCTCGACTGTTTCAGGCGCAATCTCATCGGCATGCAGCATGCGCTCAACCATCATCGCTAAATTGTCGAATACTTTTGTGCCGTGTGGCAGGCCGCCACTGGCTAAGGTTTGTTCGCCTTTACCTGTTAGCACCAGATAGGGGGCGGCTCCGACTTGTTCTGCCGCTTGCAAATCGCGCAGTGAATCACCCACCACCGGCACATCACGCAGGCTGACACCAAACCGATTACCTATCGATAGCAGCATGCCCGGCATAGGTTTGCGGCATTCGCAGTTATCTTCAGGTGAGTGAGGACAGAAAAAAATCGCATCAATTCGGGCGCCGGCCATTTGTGCAGCTTGATGTAACTTCAGATGCATTGCACCCAGAGCTTTCATGTCAAAAAGACCGCGTGTAATGCCAGCCTGATTGGTAGCAACTGCGACGCGATAGCCGTGCTGATTTAAGCGTGCAATCGCCTGCATGGATCCTGGAATAGGCCGCCATTCGTCAGCCGATTTGATGTACTGATCGGAGTCGAAGTTAATGACACCATCGCGGTCTAAAACGATGAGTTTCATTCAGGGATCCTTACTAATTCCATCAGGCAGCCAGCCTGGAAATATCTGCAACACGGTTCATCATGGCGTGCAACGATTGCAGCAAAGCGAGACGGTTGGCGCGCAAAGCAGCATCCTCTGCCATGACCATCACGTCATTAAAAAATGCATCAACATCGTCGCGTAGCGAAGCCAATGCTTTAAGAGTCGTGGCGAAATCACCTTTGGCAAACGCTAAATCTACCGCCTGCCTGGCTTCGACCATAGCGCCGTAAAGTCGCTGCTCTGCCGGTTCGACTAATAAGCTCGAATGAACTTCTCCGAGCGCAGCTTCGTTCTTTTTTAGAATATTCGTGATGCGCTTATTCGCAGCCGCTAGTGACGTGGCCTCAGGTAGAGCAGCAAAGGCTTTAACAGCGTCTAGTCTTTCTAAAATATCGTCGAGACGGTCTGGCGATTGCGACACCACCGCTTCCACCGCATCTTGCGCATGACCACGGTCACGCAACAAACCACGCAAGCGATCGTAGACAAAGACCTGTGCGTCATTCGACGGATCGGTAAATTGAGCATTAGCCTGAAACTGCGTTGCTGCTTGCATCAGCAGATGCGATAGCGACAAAGGCAGACGCTGCTCTATGAGCATACGCAGTATGCCTAGTGCATGACGACGCAGGGCAAAAGGATCTTTGTCGCCAGTGGGTGCTAAACCTATGCCCCAAATACCCACCAGTGTTTCTAGTTTGTCGGCAAGCGCAACTACGGTACCGGTTTGGGTGACAGGTAAGGCGTCGCCTGCAAACCGTGGTTGGTAATGTTCGCTAATAGCCAGCGCGATATTTTCTGGCTCTCCATCATGACGTGCGTAGTAAGTGCCCATGATGCCTTGCAGCTCAGGGAATTCACCCACCATGTCAGTTAACAGATCAGCTTTTGAAAGTTGCGCAGCCCGTTTAGCTTGGGAGACGTCAGCACCCAGCGATTCAGCGATAGCAGCAGCGATAGCGACTACGCGTTCATTGCGTAATGCCTGCGAGCCGAGTTTGTTGTGATACACCACGCTGGCCAATCCTGGCAGCCTGTCGATGAGTTTTTTCTTTTTATCTTGCTCAAAAAAGAATTTGGCATCGGATAAACGTGGGCGAACAACGCGCTCGTTACCACCGATGATGTGAGTAGCATCACTGGTTTCTATATTTGAGACGATCAGAAAGCGTGAGCGCAGCTTGCCTTGTGCATCGGTGAGTGCAAAATATTTTTGATTAGTCTGCATCGTCAGGATCAGACATTCCTGCGGCACGGATAAAAATGCGGGATCAAAATTACACTCGTAAACGACAGGCCATTCAACTAATGAGGCTACTTCGTCGAGCAAAGATTCTGGCATCAGTATCTGATCACCATTGGCCTTGGCCAGTAAATCACCGCGAATTTTTTCTTTACGCTCAGAGTAGCTAGCAATCACACGACCTTGTTCATGCAAAATTTTGGCATAGCTCGTCGCGCTGGGAATACGAATAGAAGTTTCTTTGCTGAGAAAACGATGTCCCAGTGTAGTGTTCGATGATTGCAGTCCCAGCAAGCTCAGCGGAATGACAGTTTCATTTAGCAGTGCTATTAAGCCGTGTACTGGCCGTACAAATTGCACCGTTGTTCCATCAGGACGCTGGTAAGTCATCACTTTGGGTATAGGTAACTTGGTGATGCTTTCTTCTAGCGTAGTTTGTAACCCTTCAGCGAGCGATTGTCCGGGCGCTGTGTAGGTAAAGAAAAAGCTATCGGCTTTGCCGTCACTAGCTCGTTCTAGTTCAGCTAGCGTAATGCTCGCGCGCCCTGCGAGTGCTGCAAGTGCTGCCAATTTTTTTACTAAGGGAGCAGCCGGTTGGCCTTCTTTGTCGAGTGCTACAGAAACGGGTAGTACTTTTTCTCGAATTTGTTTATCCGGCGATGCAGTTCGCACACCCTCAATTTCAACAGCAAGGCGGCGCGGACTGGCATAGGCCGTAAAACGCGCACCGTCGTCCAGAAATGTTCGCGAGGACAGCCCGTTAAACAGTGCCGAGGCAAAGGCATCGCCCAGCTTGCCCAGTACTTTAGGGGGCAGTTCTTCAGTGAGTAATTCAACCAGCAGTGTTTGCTTCATGTTGTTTGGTGTAGTGAGTGCGTGTTTTCTGAAAATATCAGGCGGCTTTGCTGGCATCGCCCAGCATAGGAAAGCCGAGTTCTTCGCGTGATGCGTAATAAGCCTGCGCTACAGCGCGCGCCAGATTACGTATGCGTCCTATGTAAGCGGCACGCTCAGTCACTGAGATGGCGCCGCGAGCATCAAGCAGATTAAATGTGTGCGCCGCTTTGAGCACCATTTCATACGCTGGCAACGCAAGAGGAACAGCCATCAATCGCTGCGCTTCGGATTCGTAGTTGGTGAAAAGCGAAAACAAAAAGTCTGTGTTCGAATGTTCGAAGTTGTAGCAAGATTGTTCGACCTCATTTTGATGAAAGACATCGCCATAGGTCAGGCGCTGCGTAACGCCGCGCTCTTGCCATTCCGTCCAGACCAAATCAAAAACGTTTTCCACGCCTTGCAAATACATCGCTAATCGCTCTATGCCGTAGGTAATTTCACCGAGTACGGGTTTGCAATCGATACCACCGACTTGCTGGAAATAGGTAAATTGAGTCACTTCCATACCATTGAGCCAAACTTCCCAACCTAAGCCCCAAGCTCCCAGTGTAGGATTTTCCCAGTCATCTTCAACAAAACGTACATCGTTTTCTGTGAGCTTTAAGCCCAGCGCTTCGAGTGATCCTAAGTAGAGATCGAGAATATTTTCGGGCGCAGGTTTGAGCACTACCTGATATTGGTAGTAGTGCTGCATACGATTTGGGTTTTCACCGTAGCGACCATCTTTGGGTCGACGTGAAGGCTGCACATACGCAGCACGCCAAGGCTCAGGCCCGATAGCACGCAGAAAGGTGGCGGTGTGCGAGGTGCCGGCACCGACTTCCATATCGTAGGGTTGCAGCAGCGCGCAGCCTTGTGCGTCCCAGTAGTCCTGGAGTTTAAGAATAATTTGCTGGAAACTTGGTTTGGTATTCATGAGTACCGAGTGTGAATGAGCGTTCATCGCGGGTTGCGCGATACGCAGATCATTGTTGTGGGAGATGAATTTCCCGGATTGTTAAGACAACACGCGATTTTATCCGCTTTTGCCCGGTTGACGTCCTATCCACCAGAGGCCGATTAACAGCATCAATGCCAATGTGACCACGGGCAGATTGCCTAGCCGCAGATAAGGCGTCATTCCTTTCATGCCTTGCACATCCGCTTGCAACGTTCCTCGGGTCCAGGCGGGTAGTTGGGCAATGATCTGTCCTCGGTCGTTAATGACAGCCGTTGCACCCGTATTGGTTGCGCGCAGCATGGGTCGGCCGCTTTCCAGGGTGCGCATTTGCGATATCTGCAAATGCTGCGGTAATGCGATGGTGTCGCCAAACCATGCAATATTTGAAACATTGAGCAGTATGCTCGGAACCGGACTGTTGCGATCGACAGCCGCCGCAATCTGCGCGGCGATTTCTTCGCCAAATAAATCTTCGTAGCAGATGTTAGGTAAGACCCACTGATCACGTACATCTATAGGTAGTTGATATACATCGCCACGACCAAAATCCCCCAGCGGTATATGCATCAAATCTATAAACCAGCGGGCACCGGGTGGTATAAATTCACCAAACGGTACCAGGTGATGTTTGTCATAGCGATACGGTCTGGCCTGTCCAAAGGAGTAGCCCGTTAGGCTATTGAGATAAATCCCCGGGCCGGTTGACCACGGTATGCCTACCAACAGCGTGCTGTTACTTTCCCAGGCAAAATGCGCCAGGTTTTCAAGATAGTTCTCGGGGAGTTGTGTCGAGAGCAGAGGTACGGCAGTTTCGGGAGTAGCGATTAAATCAGCAGGCGCTTCGGTGATCATGTCGCGGTAAAGCGCGAGCGATTGCAAAACATGATTTTCGTCGAATTTCATTTGCTGAGGAATATTTCCCTGCAAAAGACGAACCCGAATCATTGACCCATTCGTTTTGGTCCACTGTATGTGCGACAGAGCCAAACCGCTACCGATTAACAAAATCATCAGTGCAATTGCCGTGCGATGCAGATGGCGCGCATGAATCATCCATGCAATACAGCCTGCTAATACGCCGCAAATTAAACCCACGCCGTACACGCCTATGATGGGCGCATAACCTGATAGCGGACTCGTGGTGTGGGCATAGCCAGTAGCTAACCACGAGAAGCCCGTAAATATCCAGCCGCGCGTCCAGTCGGCCAGCATCCAGCAAGTGGGAGCGATAGCAAGAGCAGTAACTGCAGGGCGATTAATGCGCAACGCGATGCGCGCACCTACACTAAGAGCAAAGCCATAAAGTAAACCCAGGCTGGCTGACAGCAGCATGATCGCCATGATGGCTAACCATGCAGGCAAACCTCCGTAGGTATGGAGACTAACGACTAGCCAATGCGTGCCCGCCATGAGAAATGCACTGGAAAATACCCAGCCCAGGAGGAATGCATCACGCGGTCGGGCTACACGAATCAAATAAAAAATCAGTAGCGCCAGTGCAGCGATTTGCACTGGCCACCATCCAAAGGGAGCAAACCCAAACACTGCTAAACCTCCCGCAATCATGCAAAACAGCAGTGAAGTGCGGGATAGTGGTTGTAACTCAGCAGTGCTGAGACTGGATGGCGTATCAGCCGTAGGTAAAAACATCAAAATAAGAGCGCGATATCACTCGCACCTGCATCAGCTGGATTCTGTAGTCGAACGCTGCGGTAGTTTTTCTACGAGCAGCACGTGTACTTGTCGCGCATCTGAGCGCAGTACTTCAAAGCGCAGATGATCTATCTCAAATAACTCACCTTTGCGTGGCATGCGACCTAAATGATTTGCTACGAATCCGCCTATGGTATCAACATCATCACTGGTGAGATTTGTACCTAATGTTTCATTGAACTGTTCGAGTTCGGTCAGTGCGCGTATGCGCCACCGAGGTCCGAAATCTCCTTCTTTAACGGCAAGGATATTGTCTTCAGCTTCATCGAAATCGTATTCATCTTCTATATCGCCGACGATTTGCTCGAGTACATCTTCAATCGTAATTAAACCAGCAATACCGCCATATTCATCGACGACCATGGCGATGTGATTTCGGTTAGCCCGGAAATCGCGTAGCAACACGTTTAAGGGTTTTGATTCGGGAATAAAAACAGAGGGACGCAACATATCGCGTACATCGAAATTTTCGTGCGCGTAATAACGCAGCAAATCCTTGGCTAGCAAAATACCCACCACTTTGTCACGATCACCTTCAACCGCAGGAAAGCGGGAGTGTGCCGTGCTAAGCACCATGGGTATCCATTCTTCTATGGGGCGCGCAATATCAACGACGTCCATTTGAGAACGCGGAATCATGATGTCACGGGCACATAGATCAGATACTTGGAAAACGCCCTCGATCATCGATAAGGCATCGGCATCGATCAGATTGCGCTCATGCGCATCATGCAAAATTTCGAGCAATTCACTTCGGTTCTCGGGTTCGGGAGAGATTAATGCGGTCAGTCGCTCGAACAGGGAACGGTGTGGCTTGTGTGGGGTAGCGGATGCGCTACCCGGGGGATAGTCTTGCATATGGCAAATGCCAGAGTTAAGGAATTGACAGGATACCGTAAAAATTTACAGTGCCAAGGAAATCAGCTATAAGTTTTGTCAAATTGAAATTTAATCGATCAATTTTATTTGCATATTGCAAAAGGTGTTTGTAAGTATTGGCTATAAGCATCCGGAATGCTCAGTTTGCGTAGCCTTGTAATTTTCGGCTCAGTAAATCACAAGGTATTTTTAGGGGGTGGGGCAACTAAATGCCTAATCGGGAAAGTGATATTTGGCGTAAATAACCCGAATAATCATTTTAATCATTTGCAGTACTGCGCGATAAACCTCTCGATTAACCTCTCGATAAACCTCACGTATACCCATGGTCAGCTAAAACACGACCTCGCAAGCCTTATTTGTAGGGATCGGCAATGCCGAGTTTGGCCAAAATCTCAGTTTCAAAACTTTCCATTTCTAGTGCTTCATCATCAGTTTCATGATCATAACCCTGAGCATGTAACACACCATGCACGATAAGGTGAGCGACGTGATTTTCTAGTGAGCGTTGTTGTTCGTTGGCTTCTCGAAGCACGACATCCGTACAGAGCACGATGTCAGCTCGCACGACATCATCGCTATCATCGGTGGAATCGTTATAAGAAAAAGTCAGAACATTGGTTGAGTAGTCTTTGTGGCGATAGTCGTTATTTAAGTACCGACCTTCGTGTTCATCTACAAAGCGAATGGTGAATTCAGCGGGTGCTAATTGAGCCGCTTTTACCCAGCGCCGTATTTGGGGGCGAGTAATACTGTCTGACAGCCGCGGGTCAGCGAATTGTATAGTCAGCGAGAGTTTATTTTTTTGAGTCATCCGGCGTTATCGTCGCAGCGCTCGCTGCATCGTAAGCATCGACTATGCGCCCCACCAAGGGATGACGTACTACATCAGCACTAGTAAAGCGAGAAAAAGCAATTCCACGTACTGATGACAGCACGTTGATTGCGTCAATCAAGCCGCTTTTTTGTCCACGCTGCAAATCAATTTGAGTCACGTCGCCTGTAACAACGGCTTTGCTACCAAAGCCTATGCGCGTTAGGAACATCTTCATTTG
>JAULVH010000189.1:12122-14145 GCA_032111105.1 Burkholderiaceae bacterium
TTGTATTTTGCGCGTCATCGAGAATGATGAAAGCATGATTTAGTGTGCGTCCACGCATGTAGGCCAGCGGTGCAATTTCAATCGCCTGTTTTTCAAACATTTTTTGGGTGCGATCAAAGCCCAATAAATCATACAAAGCATCGTACAAAGGGCGTAAATACGGATCAACCTTTTGCGCTAAATCACCAGGCAAAAAGCCTAATCGCTCACCTGCTTCTACGGCGGGTCGAGTGAGTATTATGCGTCGTACCGCATCTCGTTCGAGCGCATCAACCGCACAGGCTACGGCAAGATAGGTTTTACCAGTGCCTGCCGGGCCGACGCCAAACGTAACATCATGCTCCATGATGGATCGCAGATAGTGCGTTTGATGTGGCGTGCGACCGCGCAAATCTGCGCGGCGAGTTTTTAATACAGGGCTGTCGACCGATATATCTGCTGCAGAATTGATGACCATAGCAGCTTGATTTACTTTGGGAGCAGTAGATGCTTTTTGCTCTACCAGTGCCAGCTGAATTTCTTCGATAGAAATCGGATCTTCAGCCTTGGCATAAAATTTTTCCAGCATGGCGACTGCAATGCCAGCGTTATCACCATCGGCAATAAATTTTTCGCCGCGTCGAAACAGCGTGACATCCAGAGCGGCTGCAATTTGCCTCAGATTTTCATCCAGCGGGCCGCAAAGATGAGCCAGTCGGGTATTGTCTAACGGGGAGGGTATGAACTGATGTGTTGCGCCAGTTTGTTTCATTGTTTGACCACCACATCGCCCCGCAAAGAAAAAGGATGACTGGTTGTGATGAGGATATCAACGAACTGTCCTATCAGGCGGCTAGCTTGTGGCCCACCAACAAAATTCACGACACGGTTATTTTCAGTGCGACCTTGCAGTTCTTCAGCGCTGCGTTTTGATGGACCTTCAACCAATACGCGCTGCACGCTACCCACCATGGCATCTGAAAAACGCAGCGTATTTTCTGCGATTACTTTTTGTAAGCGTTGCAGGCGAGCGAGTTTAACTTCATGCGGAGTGTCGTCAGCCAGGTTAGCTGCTGGCGTACCGGGACGCGGGCTAAAAATAAACGAAAAACTATTGTCATATCCCACATCGTCAATCAACTTCATGAGTGCTTCAAAGTCTTCCTCGGTCTCACCCGGAAATCCTACGATGAAATCTGAGGAGATAGTGACATCTGGACGAACTGCACGCAGACGTCGAACGATGGATTTGTACTCAAGTACGGTATAGCCGCGCTTCATAGCCGCGAGTATTTTGTCTGAACCATGTTGTGCTGGTAAATATAAATGACTCACCAGCTTGGGTACACGAGCGTAAACATCGATTAAGCGTTGCGTAAATTCTTTTGGGTGACTAGTGACGTAGCGTATACGTTCTATACCGCTTAGCTCAGCTATGTATTCGATAAGCAAGGCGAAATCGGCGATATCGCCATCAGACATCACGCCGCGATACGCGTTCACATTTTGGCCCAGCAAGGTGATTTCTTTAACGCCTTGATCGACCAGATGTTTTACTTCACCCATAACATCGTCAAATCGGCGGGAAACTTCTTCGCCGCGTGTATACGGCACCACGCAATAACTGCAGTATTTACTGCAGCCTTCCATGATCGATACAAAGGCGCTGGCGCCATCGACCCGGGCAGGCGGCAAATGATCGAATTTTTCAATTTCCGGAAAACTAATATCGATTTGTGCTTTACCGCTTGTACGGCGTGCTTCTAATAAATCTGGCAGGCGATGCAGTGTCTGCGGGCCAAATACCACGTCGACATACGGAGCACGACGGATAATGGCGGCACCTTCTTGCGATGCTACACAGCCACCAACGCCTATTATCAGTTTAGGATTTTTTAGTTTTAGCTCACGCGCACGGCCCAGATCAGAAAACACTTTTTCTTGCGCTTTTTCGCGTACCGAGCAGGTATTGAACAAAATAATGTCGGCATCCTCGGGGGTGTCGGTCTTAACGATACCTTCAGAGACGTCTAATACATCCGCC
>JAULVH010000190.1:0-4066 GCA_032111105.1 Burkholderiaceae bacterium
CAACGGTTGCACGCGCATGAAACTTCCATATACCGCGTGATTGGCGCAAAATTTCTACGTGCATGCGCAATTGATCACCCGGCTCGATAGGGCGCTTAAAGCGCGCCTTATCAATTCCAAGAAAATACACCACGGCATTTTCATCAGGTTTTTGACCCATGGTCAGAAACGCCAGCAGCGCCGAGGTTTGCGCCAATGCCTCAATCGTCATCACGCCGGGCATAACCGGTTTGTTTGGAAAATGCCCATTAAAAAATTCTTCATTAATGGTGACATTTTTAATGGCAGTAATAGCTTTGCCAGACTCCCAATCAAGCACGCGATCGACTAGCAACAGCGGGTAACGATGAGGTAAGTATTGTTTAATCTGATTGATATCGAGGCTATTCATAGTGCGCACTGTCGGTTCTCTGGATGATGAATTATTTTTTTGAGGTCAGTTCTTTGACCAGTTTTTCAAGTTCTCTTACACGATCTCGCATGCTATCAAGCTGACGCACGACAGCCGCCGTTTTTTCCCAGTCTGAATTTTTGGCCAACGGATAAAACCCCGTGTACTGCCCTGGCTCATTAATTGACCGCGACACCAAGCTACCTGACGATACATGCACATTGTCTGCAATAGTTAAGTGTCCTAACACCATAGCCGCACCACCAAAGGTACAGTTACGACCTATTTTTGCACTGCCTGCCACACCGACACAGCCGGCCATGGCGGTGTTTTCACCGATGATGCAGTTGTGAGCAATCTGTATTTGATTGTCGAGCTTGACGCCATTTGCTATGACGGTGTGTTCCAACGCACCGCGATCGATCGTCGTATTCGCACCGATTTCTACATCGTCGCCAATTCGTACACCGCCCGTTTGTGGAATCTTTATCCATCGCCCTTTTTGATTGGCAAAACCAAAGCCATCACCACCGATTACGGCACCTGAATTCACTACGCCGCGCGCACCGATATGGCAGTTAGAAAGCAAGGTGACGTTAGGATGCAATACAGTTGCCTCACCCACGCGTGCTTCGTGTCCTATATAGCAGCCCGCACTAATTACACAATGTTCACCAACTAGTGCACCAGCTTCAATAACCACCTGTGGTCCGACACTGGCTGTTGATGCTACTTGTGCAGAGCTGCTTACGACAGCAGTCGCGTGTATGCCTGGACTGGATGGCTGGGCCTTGAGTGACACGAAATACTGTGCAGCGTGCGCGTAGTAGGCGTAGGGGTTGTCAGTCAGGATGCATGCACCCTGAAAGCCAGATCGAATAGAGTCGAGTTCGCCAGGTGCCAAAATGAGTGCCGCTGCTCGCGTGGCAGCCGCTTGGGTTCGCAATTTGGTGTTTGACAGAAAGGTGATGTGCGATTCGCCTGCGGCTTCCAGCGGGGCGATACCGGTAACAACGACATCCGGATCACCTATCAACTCCCCGCCCAGGCTTTTAACCAAATCGCCTAGTCGAGTGCTCATGGCGAAAGGTCCTGAATTATTTATTGAGTGCCTTCAGCACTTTTTCAGTGATATCTATACGCGGACCAACATACACTGCTTCTTGCAGGACTAAGTCGTATTTTTCCGCTTCAGCCATCTGCTTAACTACTTTGCTGGCTCTGTCTAAAACCGTAGCCATTTCTTCATTTCGGCGCTGGTTCAGATCTTCGCGAAACTCGCGCTGACGACGCTGAAAATCTTTGTCCATCTCTGAAAGTTCACGCTGACGCTTGCCTCGTTCTGCGTCACTGAGCACGGGCGCATCTTTGTCGAGCTTTTCAGCACTGGATTTAAGTTTGACTGAGAGCTCTTGCAGGTCTTTTTCGCGCTTGGAGAATTCTTGCTCCAAACGGGCAGTGGCGGCTTTGGCCGGCGAAGAATCCTTGAGAATTTTGTCCAAACTGACAAAACCTATCTTCAGGTCTTGCTGGGCGTGGGCCGCTATAGGCAATAGCAACGAAACTAGACATGCCAGCCCTAGCCTAATTGTTTTTTTGATTACTAATTTCATTCAGTCTCCGCAATGCTCATTTAAGCGCGTAAATCAAAAGATACAACCGCAGGCAGAACGGGTCAATTTACGCAAAGCGAGCCTATATTATGCCACTGAGGCATCAGAATCCGGTGCCTAACTGAAACTGGAACCGCTGCGTCCGGTCGAATGACTGTGGATTCATCGGATATCCCAGCGATATCTTGAGCGGTCCGACAGGAGAAATCCAACTTAAACCCAAGCCTGTGCTGTAGCGCAGATCGCTCAAACTGATTTTTTCACCGTTTTCAGGACTAAAAACCTGTCCCGCATCGAGGAAGGTAAACCAACGCAAGCTTCGATCTACCCCCGTACCCGGGAATGGCATCTGTAACTCGGCATTCATAATCAGACGCGCTGAACCGCCTATGGGTAAATTAAAACGCGTATCGCCTAAGCCCCTGGTGCGCTGCGAAATTGACAACGATCCCGCCTGATAGCCACGAACCGTGCCGATACCACCTGCAAAGTAGTTCTTAAAAATCGGGTAAGCATTTTCACCCAGAGCACCGCCGTAATTAATCTCGCCATTGAACGCTAAAGTTGCCGAATTAGATATGTTCAAAGGAAGGAAATACTGCTCCTGGTACGTGGTGCGGTAGTACGTGGACGAACCCGCAGGTGATATTTCTAAATTGGCACGGCGATAGCGTCCTTTGGTAGGTATCAATGCGCTATCGCGATTATCGCGCTGCCAGGCAGCCGTCAAAGGGAACGCAACAGTGTGAGCATTACCAACACCATCTGTGGCACTAGTTGAATCAAATGTCCCGGGGGAGTTATTCGCATTGTGTACAAATTCGCGGTAACGACTTGGGCTGTTAACAAAGGTATCTACCGTTGTATCTTCAATACCAGCGCCCAAAAATACTCGGTCAAATTCGGTAAACGGAACACCAAAACTAACATTACCGCCTTTGGTGACAACGCGATAATCGACATCAGTCAGATACAAGGGTGGGCGTGAGGTACGCAAAAATACCTCCGTTGTTTTGCTGACACCGTCTTCGGTGAAATACGGGTTGGTATGTTGTATTGCTATGGTTCGATACACTCGGCTGGTATTAACACTTATACCGATATTATTGCCGGTACCAAAGGCGTTAGCCTGGTTGATAGAACCCGTCAACGTGAGTTTCTCACTACTAGAAAAACCAGCGCCTATCATGACATTGCCCGTGGGTTTTTCACTCACATTCACATTCAGATCCACCTGATCAGGTGCCCCGGGCACTTCGATCGTGTCGACGTTGGTATCCATGAAAAATCCCAGACGACCCAGTCGATCACGGGAGAGTTTAATTTTGTCGCCCTCGTACCATGAACTTTCAAACTGGCGGAATTCACGCCGTATAACTTCATCACGGGTGCGGTCGTTACCGCCAATATTGATGCGTCGAACATAAACACGTTTGCCCGGATCAACAAAAATAGTGAAGGTGACTTCACTTTTCTCGCGGTTGATATCGGGGCTGGCATTCACATTGGCAAACGCGTAACCGAAGACTCCCATGCGCTCACTAATTTTACGCGTGGTCTCATTCATTTTTTCACCCGAGTAGGCATCGCCTTTTTTCAGGGTGACTAGCGATTCGAGTTCTTTTTCACGACCCAACAATTCACCATCGAGCTTGATATCAGCCACTGTGAATTTCTGGCCTTCGATGATATTGATCGTAATGTAAATATCTTTTTTATCAGGAGAAATTGATACTTGAGTCGACTCGACCTGCATCTCCAGAAATCCGCGATTCAAATAAAAGGACCGTAGCGCCTCGATATCGCCTGCCAGCTTTTGTTTTGAGTACTGATCAGATTTACTGTACCAAGTAAACCAGCCCGGCGTACTCAGTTTGATTTGTTCCTGCAGATCAGAATCGCTGAATATTTTATTGCCGATGATGTTGATTTTTTTGATGCGGGCGACTTCACCCTCATCCACCGCAAATGTTAATCCCACCCTGTTGCGCTCGAGTGGAGTGATGGTCGTCGTTATCTGCACACCGTATAAACCACGGGAGAGATATTGGCGCTTGAGTTC
>JAULVH010000191.1:0-818 GCA_032111105.1 Burkholderiaceae bacterium
CCCATCCTTCTGGTGGAACCCCGATAAATTTGTGGGTCCAGCGGGTCTGTTGCAGGCGTATCGCTTCATTGCTGATAGCCGCGACGAAGCCACGGCCGAGCGCTTGGATAATCTGGAAGATCCGTATCGCTTGTTCCGATGTCATTCGATTATGAATTGCGTTGATGTATGCCCCAAAGGCCTCAACCCAAACAAAGCCATAGGCAAAATTAAAGAGCTGTTGGTAAGACGAGCGGTATAGTTTGATGAATAGCGTCAGACATCAAGATGATCCAACGCGACGAGCACGCCTGCGGTGGCGTAGTAGGCGAGGGTTGCTGGAAAACGACTTGATACTGACGCGGTTTCTTGATTTGCATGAGTTAACGCTCAGTGACGACGAAGTTGATGCACTAACTCGATTACTCGAGTTGCCAGACAATGATTTGATGAGTCTTTTGCTTGGTCAAGATGACCCAACAGATGGCTTGGACCTGCCGAACGTTAAATCGCTGTTAGTGCGATTACGAGCGGCTTAAATAAATGAGTGTGGTTTCGCAGCTAAACGAACCCAACAACATACTGTGAAATTTGTTATTTTTTGATTCGAAGGTGGAGCCATGACCCAATCTGACGCCAAAGCAACGCTGTCTTTTTCCGATGGCTCGCCATCCATCGATTTCCCTATCTACAAGGGTTCAATCGGACCAGATGTCGTTGATATCCGAAAGCTGTACGGTGCTACCGGTAAATTCACCTACGACCCCGGCTTTATGTCGACGGCCGCCTGTAATTCGTCGATTACCTATATTGATGGCGATAAAGGTGAGCTGCTCTAT
>JAULVH010000191.1:828-2462 GCA_032111105.1 Burkholderiaceae bacterium
CTATCGCGGCTATCCGATCGAACAATTAGCAGTCAATTGCGATTTTCTCGAAACTTGCTATCTCCTGTTGAACGGAGAGCTGCCTAACGCGACACAAAAAGACACCTTCGTCGACACCGTAACGCATCACACCATGGTGCACGAGCAGATGCAGTTCTTCTTCCGCGGTTTTCGTCGCGATGCGCATCCGATGTCGGTACTGGTAGGCACCGTTGGTGCACTGGCGTCGTTCTATCATGATTCGCTCGACATCAACGATCCGCATCACCGCGATGTATCTGCGATTCGTCTAATCGCAAAGATGCCTACCTTAGTTGCCATGGCGTATAAATATTCTATCGGTCAGCCATTTATTTATCCACGCAATGATTTGTCCTACAGCGCAAACTTCATGCGCATGATGTTTGCCACACCTGCTGAAGACTACAAAATTAATAATGTGTTAGTACGTGCATTAGATCGCATATTGATCTTACATGCCGATCACGAACAAAATGCTTCAACATCTACAGTACGTTTAGCTGGTTCATCAGGCGCGAACCCATTTGCGTGTATTGCTGCAGGTATTGCTTGCTTGTGGGGTCCTGCACACGGCGGTGCCAATGAGGCAGCGCTCAATATGCTCAAGGAAATTGGTTCGGTCGACAATATCCCGGCCTTCATTGCTCAAGTCAAAGACAAGAATTCAAATGTGAAGCTGATGGGCTTCGGTCATCGTGTTTATAAAAACTTTGATCCACGCGCCAAGCTCATGCGTGAAACCTGCCATGAAGTATTGAACGAACTCGGTCTGCAGAACGACCCCCTGTTCAAACTGGCGATGGCCCTGGAAAAAGTCGCTTTGGAAGACGAGTACTTTGTATCGCGTAAGCTGTATCCGAATGTCGATTTTTATTCCGGCATCGTGCAATCGGCACTGGGCATTCCAGTGTCACTGTTCACCGGTATTTTCGCCATGGCGCGTACCGTTGGCTGGATTGCACAGTGGAATGAGATGATTTCCGATCCAGAACAGAAAATCGGTCGTCCGCGTCAGTTGTTTGTGGGCGCACCTAAACGAGATGTTGCGCCGATAGCTAAACGCTGATTCTACGTTTATCGTTCTACCAAAAAGCGGGCTGCGGCCCGCTTTTTTCATTTCTGAAGACCATGTTATTTGGAACTAATCGGCCAGATTGAGCACACATTTCACAACTTCAGGAGAGAAATATGCGATCAACATCGATGACTACCCCAATGCTAACCTTGCCTCACGATGCGTTGAGTGAAATTGCGCTGAGGTTGCCCGCGGTCGGATCAACAAAGCCGTGGCGGGATGTGAATAGTTTGGCGCTAACCTGCGTGAGGTTGCGTCAATGGAAAAAAACAGTAGTCGATAACTATGTAGAAATAGAATGGAACAGAGTGAGTGCAGAAGTCGCTAAAACAACGGGTTGGCGTGACTCTCTAGAAAAAATTCTGAGTGACTTTGAGCACCCCTCAAGGCGCTGGTTTCGCGAGCCGATACTTCGAAAAATTACAAAAGCTGAAAAGAAGACAACTACAGCTAAACCTCTAACGAGCGTTAATGACTTTAACGTCAGTCTCTATAAAAAGCGAGAAACAGCATCATTAAATGAAATCAGTTGGTGCTT
>JAULVH010000191.1:2472-3230 GCA_032111105.1 Burkholderiaceae bacterium
CACAAAAAATTAGAGATTAATAAAAAAATTGAGCTTGTGACGAAATTGCCATCGTTTTTGACTGAACTCAAAAGTATAGATAGGCAAACGGCTTTGCGAATGATGTTTAAGTTGCTTGATAATGACAAGAAACTAGGCATGTCACTCAAGAAAAACGATATATTTAAAAAGATCGAGGCATCGTTAGGTGATGATGCGGAATCAGAAGCTCTCTTGGAATTGGGTTTGCGTTCTCGTGGACTGTTGACGAGCAAAACGAATCTGAAGGTTTTGGGACTTAATCTGGAATGTATACCATCTGCAGAGCGTTGGGATTGGGTGGTGAAAAAAGTGCCGGAATGTTTGAATACTACGGTTGGTATGCAAGCAATGCTGAATGATTCTGTGTGCCGCCCGCAAATGATTGATCATCTGGATAAATTGTTTTCTGAATGCCCAACCGAAGGGCGGCTATTAGCATTTTACGAAAAAGTATCGCCAGTGTATTCAAAGCTTTGCGAGTGCAGCGATGGCAAGAAATTGGCCAAGAAAATTGTCCATTGGTTTGTAAAAGGACCAATGTTTACTACTTCAACAGATGCCTCTCTGACCACCAGATACATAGATTTGCTAACTAAGCATATCGAGCTAGTAAAAACTTGTTTTGGGAATAAAGAAAAAAAGCTTCTTAAGGGAGCGATATGTAAAACCTAGCCCGAAAGTCCCAAAAATCCCAAAAAATAAGGAAAATGATAAAATAGAAGACTTCAAACCATAAA
>JAULVH010000192.1:0-4425 GCA_032111105.1 Burkholderiaceae bacterium
CATTGATTCTAGTGGTGTGGTGTCCTGGCGGTTTTTTAGCGCTAAGTCCAATTACGAATTCGTTGAGTGGGATTTTTCTGGCCAGGGTGAGAACTCCACCGCCAGGGAAGCAGCAACCTTGTTTCACATACTAGAAGACATGGGCAAAGAGGTCTACACGGCGACGTATGATCACTTGGGCGCTACTGCTTGCCGGATTTTGGTGCCAGGTTATTCGGAGGTTTATCCCATCGAAGATTTAATCTGGGATAACACTAACAAGTCATTGTTGTTTCGGTCCGATATTTTGAATTTGCATCGACTCGATGACGCAAGCTTAACCGCACTGCTTGAGCGCTTGGATAACAGTGAACTAGATGAATACTCGGATATTGCCACCCTGATTGGTATTGAATTTGATGACAATACCGACTGGGGACAATTAACCGTTCTCGAATTAAAACTACTGATACATCTCGCTTTAAAACAATTTGAAGAGGCACATGATCTAGTAGGGGCCTTTTTGCAGTACAACGACAACACGGTCGAGCGTGGATTGTTTTATCAGGCTTTGAACGTAGTACTGGAAGTAATACTGGATGAGGATTTGGAATTAGCTGATTACGAGGTCAACTTCCGTCTCATGTTTGGTGATGCTCGTATGGATGCGGCTATGGGATCAGTTGATGGCAGCGTACGCTTTTTTGGGTTGACTCCAACCAGTATGAAACTGGAGGGGCTGGACAGGCATCATCGGCTGCTGGATAGTTACAAAAAAATATATAAGGCGCGGGCTGGGGTGGTGGCCACGGCTGGATAAAAGTTTGAATTTGAGTTTGATTTTTTACCTAATCAAATGATTTTTAACGTATTTTTCGCTACGTTTTTACATGGCTAGTTATTTATTAAAGAGCCATAGAGTTCAATTCAGTCATACTTTATAATGAAAATGTATATACTTAGTACATACCAAAAGTTGAGGGTGTTATGACTAAAGAAGCCGTTTTCACTTTGAAATTAGAGCCTGAATTGCGAGCTGAATTCATGGCTGAAGCTGAGGCAGTACATCGGCCTGCATCCCAAATCCTTCGCGATCTAATGCGCGAATATGTCCAGCGCCAGCGGGAAGCTCGCAATTACGATGAGTTTTTAAAACAAAAGGTGGAAGCCGGTCGTGCATCGATGCGCGCTGGAAAAGGACAATCGAACGAAGAAGTAGAAGCCATGTTCGCTAAGCGGCGCGCCGTTGCTACGAATCAGTAATGAGAGTTTTTTGGACGGCAGAAGCTATTCAAGACCGCTTAGATATTTGGGAGTACATAGCCCAAGAAAATCAAGTTGCGGCATCTAAGATGGATGATCTATTCGGTGTAGCCACCACTTGGTTATCAAATTACTCAAAGTTGGGAAAGCCAGGAAAAATTCAAGGCACACGCGAACTGATACCAAATGAAAATTATCGGTTGGTGTACGAAATCAATGATGAGACAGTTTGGATCCTAGCTTTGATTCACACTTCACGTTTGTGGCCATGACGGCCTAAATGATATGAATATTATTTCTGGAAATGACCTTAAGGCTTGCGGTATCGGCGCAATTGATCAGGCCTTACAAGATCAGACGGAAGTCGCGGTGACCGTACGCGGCGTAGAGAGGTTTGTCGTCATGACCAAAGAACGCTACGAGTATTTGCGAGAGTGTGAACTTGAAGTTGCACTGACTGAATCAAAGACCGATCTTGATACATGTAGGTTTGTGCAAGAGTTTGTGGCTCAGCACTTAAAGCGTATCGGTGAAATTAATAAAAACACGAAATAATTTTGATGGATATTATTCTTGTCAATGTCGGCGATCATGATGAGGTCTATCGTTAGTTTTTTTTCTAAGCCCTGACTAGCTTGCGTCGTATCAGAAAAATTAAAAATAGCACCACAAACCAAAACACCGACCCATGGCCAACGCAATAAACAAATCCATGAGCAGACCAAATCCAATAATAGGCAGTCCCACATACAGCAGGCCCCACAGCAGGGCCATGAGTGTTAGTCGTGGTTCTTCTAGTCTGTGTCCCATGACCGTTTGGTCGCGACGTTTAGCAAGTAGGCGTTGCAGCATGCTAGGCTCGGTTAATGTTGATCTTGCAGGATACTAGCTCAATGAATGTGCGCTGGGAAGGTTTGGATTTACTTGCCTGGGATGCTGCTCATGCCGCTGCCGCCGCATCGCTGCAGCAAGACAGCGCCTATGGCGTTGCCATGCAAAAGCTGGGTGTTCCGGTATTCAGAGCGCAAGTGGAGTTAGATGGTGCGCCGGTTGCACTCGCTCAGTTTATTGTTCGTCGGTTTGGTAGTCTGGGTGCAGTGGCGTTGTGTACCCGCGGCCCGATATGGTTAAAACCACTGTCACCCGCCGATGAATCTGCCGTTTATGCGGCACTTAAAAAAACGATTCCTTTAAAAGGTTTGCGCCTGGTACTTTTTACTCCCGAAGTGCTTGCAGGTCAGGTGCATGGACTTAGCCCCTGGCGGCGCGTGATGACAGGCATGTCGACCGTGATGTTAGACCTGACACCGACGATGGATGCGTTGCGTGCACAACTCGATCGCCGCTGGCGACATCGATTAGTGGGTGGTGAAGCCTCTGAGATGACGATACATCGTGTAGGGACTAATCCGGGTCAGTTTCGCTGGGTCTTAGAAACAGAGATGCAGCAACGTAGTAAAAAAGGTCTGGAAGGTTTACCCTTAGATTTTTTTGAGCATTACGTAGCATCGCGTGCGCAACCAACGAAAACCATACTCACTCTGCGTGCTGATATGGGCCGTGATCGCATTGCGGCTATGATGTTTTTAATCCATGGTGAAGCAGCGATTTATCATGTGGGTTGGACTACAGAGAAGGGGCGTGATTTGCATGCGCATAATTTACTTCTTTGGAAAGCGATGGAAGAATTAAAATCGCGCGGCATACGTAAGTTAGATTTGGGTGGTGTGAACACTATACGAAGTGCTGGCATTGCCCGTTTTAAAATGAGTACAGGCGGAGAGGTAGTTACCTTAGCAGGTACGTATTTTTAAAAATTTTTTTTACGATGAGCTTAGAATAAGAACAATTTTAGGAACTTAACGAAAACCCATAAAGCCTATCCATACGAATTTGATAAATCACCCTGTTTTTTAAAAATTCCCGTTCAGGGTAGTACCACATGTCAAAGTGAGTAAATAATATGAACAAAAATATTCTCCTTTATCAATTGAAATCCTTATTAGCGGCTGCCCCCGATTTCAGTACCTACACGGCGGATTCTGATGTGCATTTACATTGGATGAATTCAGTTTATTCGGTGATCTATCAATGGAAGCCTTTCCCTGCAATAGCTATCGCAAGCGCTATTGAATTCATGCCAGTTGAGGCGGAACGTAAAAAAAATATAGAGTGTATTTTTAATGTCGCGCATCATGCCTGCTCAGAATTGCAAGCAGAAATCGCTGCAGTAGCAAGTTCAGTTGTTTCAAAAAAATCCAGCGCTGATCATGATTTGGTGTCCTTGCTTAGTACGGCTAATGATCGTCTTTTTATAGTTGATCATGCGTGTGATTTGTAGAAGCTTAATTTTTATATATTTAATTTTCAGGAATTAGTTAATCTGAGATTACTGGTTAAAGAAATTTCAGCTGAGGCAAGCGCTGAATTAGAGAAGATAAAATCACAGCCTAATCTGTTGATCGAGGTGAAACTAGCTCAGTCGACATCAGAAAATCTATTTTTTATAGATGATCTGAACTGTTGGGGTACTGTGAGTGATAGTTATCCAGCGATTGATCTTTTATCAGAGACAGTAACGCCTTTGCTGCAAGATCAGGCGCGTAGTAAGCGTGAACACTACGAGGCTGTGTGGACCAAGGCCATCGCTGCATAGGCTTTTGGCTATTTAGTACCATCTGAATTATTCCGCGACAGGAATGATTTATTACCTGCTATAGCTAATCTAAGCTACGTATCCCCAGTATCCCTAGTATTCCCAGTAGCTGGTGCATCAAGAACGCACTGTGCTGCCTATCCAAATCACCATGCAATGTAAAAATCACTATAGCTAGCACTAGGCTGATTTTTTGCGTTATTAAGGCAGGCCTATTTATGGCCTCGTGTTTTGTAACCGTTGGGTAATCTCATGGCAGCTCTTATTTATGTCTCCTAAAAAAATTGCGGCCTTGCTCGAGGCTTCTGGCTACGTGACAGACGATAGCTTGGCAACCCTGGTTTGGATGGCCATGGAACTCGATAGGCCGTTGTTGCTGGAAGGTGAGGCGGGGGTAGGTAAGACGGCGATTGCTCTTGCCCTTACGGTAGCCCTAGAAAGACCACTGTTTCGTCTGCAATGCCATGAAAGCCTGGATTTGAATCAGGCAGTCTATGAATGGAATTACAGTAAACAACTATTAGAAA
>JAULVH010000193.1:0-15267 GCA_032111105.1 Burkholderiaceae bacterium
CCCGAGTGCAGGGACACGTAGCGCCCGCCTGTTATCAGAAATGTCCGGCCGCGGGTCGCGCTGTCAGAGCCCACAGCGAGAGCCGACACCTTCGCCGAAAACACCAGGCGCCGGGAGCGCACGACACACCTGGGCGGAGGACGCGGAGGACACTGCGCACGGTCGCGGGAATCGCCTCGCTCGCTGTTGAACTGCAGTAAAGCGCGTCCAAGAGCCCTGGAACACACACTGTCAGTGATCCGCCACGCCAGCGCCTGCGGTGGCCGCGGGGGGGGGCCAGGAACAGGAGGTGCTGCTGAGGCGGCTGCAGGAGGCCGCGGCGGCGAGGAGGGGCCGCGGGCGGAGGAGAGGAGGAGGAGGGGCCAGCGACAGCGGTTAAGGAGCGTGATTTTCTTTTTCTCACCGTCCGCTGCAGCACCATGAACTTTTCGCAAATGCCCAAGCAACTTATCCTTATCTTCTTTGGATAATTGATCGTCAGTCGAGCTTTTTTCGACGCCTGCAGCCTTAAGCTGCTTAAGCAGCAAATCGGCCGGCATCTTTAGCTCGGTGGCAAATTGGGCTACGTTGTTGCTTGCCATTCAGTCCTCTTTTCTAGTCATGCTTTTGGATGGTGTTGGGGTCTGGTACTTACTTGCTTTCGGCAAGACTCCAGACACGCGACTGCAACTCTTTCGCATGATCATCGTAGCGTCCATCGATCAGCTTCATTTCGTCGTCCGTCACATCCTTGAATTCTTCATTAATCAGCTGCCGCGCACGCTCAGTTGGGAGAGCGAGAATCGCTCCAAACTCGTCATACGCAAGAGCAGCAAATGCATCCATCGTTTTAATTCCCGCCAGACCCAGCTTGCCAGCGATAGTACGATCCATACCTTCGAGATTGAGTAGCGATTCTTCCATACCCTCAAGGCCTTCTTCCGAAGCAATGGCTTCTGTCACCAGTGCATCGCGTGCACGGTTACGTAGTTCATTGATGGTTTCTTCATCAAACGCTTCGATGTCGAGCATTTCAGAAATCGGCACGTAGGCGATTTCTTCTAAGGTAGAGAAACCTTCTTGAGCCAGGATATCGGCAACTTCTTCATCAACATCGAGTTTTTCTACAAACAAATTACGAATAACCGCTGTTTCAGAAGCCACTTTGTCTGCGGACTCTTCTGCAGTCATGATGTTGATTTGCCACCCAGTGAGCTCGCTAGCCAGACGTACATTTTGTCCGCCACGGCCAATGGCAATCGCCAGATTTTCTTCGTCAACCACCACGTCCATGGCGTGCTTGTCTTCATCGACAACGATAGATGACACATTAGCTGGCGCGAGTGCACCAATGACAAACTGTGCAGGATCTTCCGACCACAGCACGATATCCACGCGCTCGCCACCTAACTCACCCGTGACACTCTGCACACGAGAACCGCGCATACCAACGCACGTTCCGATAGGGTCAATGCGTTTGTCTGCAGTAAAAACAGCAATCTTGGCTCGCACTCCCGGATCGCGGGCTGCAGACTTAATCAGTAATAAACCCTGTTCTATCTCAGGGACTTCGAGTTCAAACAGTTTGGTAATGAAGTCAGGCGCAGTGCGTGAGAGTATGACTTGCGGGCCGCGCGCATTGCGATCTATGCGCAGTATGAAAGCACGTACACGGTCACCTATGCGCAGATTCTCTTTAGGAATCATCTGGTCACGTGGCAGGCGCGCTTCGATCTTGCCAGACTCCACAATCGCATCACCACGCTCCATGCGCTTGATGGTGCCGGTGACGAGTGAATCGCCACGATCAAGGAAATCAGAAAGTATTTGTTCGCGCTCAGCGTCACGAATGCGCTGCAATACAACTTGCTTAGTATCTTGGGCAAAACGACGACCAAAATCGACTGATTCGATAGGCTCTTCTATGTGATCATCGACTTCGATGTCATCAATCTGTTCTTTGGCTTCGAACAGTAAGATTTCTTGATCCGGCAATTGCAGTCCGGCCTCATCTGGCACGACATGCCAACGACGGAAAGTTTCGAACTCACCTGTTTCGCGATCTATCGCAACCCGGATATCTACATCACCTTGGTAACGTTTCTTCGTGGCTTGGGCAAGCGCGTGCTCAAGAGCACCAAAGACAACTTCTTTATCAACGTTTTTTTCGCGCGCCAGCGCATCGACCAGCATCAAAATTTCGCGACTCATTTGCGACTCCTGAAATCCACTTGCGGCACCAACCGTGCCTTGTCCACTTCGGCCAGCGAAAATTCCAACATCGCAGGCCCTTCATTTCCTTCGAATTCCAGCCTGAGAGTGTCTCCATCAGGCTCATGTAGCAAACCCTGAAAGGATTTGCGATTTGCAGCACCCGGCATAGCCGATCTCAATTTGACGATGGCTTCCTGCCCTGCAAACCGAACGTAATCTGAAAATTTCTTCAGTGGGCGATCCAGACCAGGCGAAGACACTTCCAAACGCTCATAGTTCGCGTTCTCCACCGTGAGTACATGCAGAAGTTGGTGAGTGACTGTTTCACAATCTTCCACCGTTACTGCGCGATCAAGTTCAACGGGCACATCAATAAACACACGGAGCAAACCGCGTGCTGCGTGCTCAAAGTCCACTAGCTCATAACCTAAACCAGTGACTGTTTTTTCAATTAATGCCGACAAAACCAAACCACGCTCCTGCTGAGCTTTATCACCCAAAGACACATCAACAAACTTTTAGGAAAAAAAAAATGGGCATCTGCCCATCTTTCTTGCTCTGCACCTGCTCGCACGTTGTCAGCTATGAAATCTGAATTACATGCGCAGTCGCAGAGACTTTGTTAAGTCCCTGATTATAGGCGATAAGCAGTTACGCTGCAATGCAAATGCCGCCTTAAAAATTACTAAAGTGAGAACTTCAACCGCGCGAGCGTCTGCGCCCCGTCGTGCCAGTCCCAGAGCGATCGCTCGTCCACTGCCCATTTCCACCATTTTGCTGGCGGCGCTGACCGTCTTGAGCTCTGCCCTGACCTGCACCACGCACAGCCGTGGGATATCCGAGTGCTGTTTGCAATGGATCCGGCTGACGCGGCTTGGATGGGCGCTTGGTGTTGGGCGCGCCATTGCGCGATGTAAATCCCTGGCCTGGCTTACCCGCAGCCTGATTACCATTCGACTTGGGATGATGGCTAGCCGGTTTTTCTAGCCCGCTGACTGTCAACAACTGCCTTACGCTATGTTCGTCTAACTCTTGCCAACGACCGCGCTTGAGCGCCGATGGCAAAATCATAATGCCATAACGCGTGCGTATCAGACGCGAGACTGTTAGACCAACCGCTTCAAACATGCGCCTAACCTCACGGTTACGACCCTCTGAAATGGTCACTCGATACCAGCGATTTGCACCCTCGCCGCCACCATCAGCAATTTTGTTGAATTGTGCAGGACCATCATCGAGTTCTACACCTGCAAGCAATTTTTGACGCATGCCTTCTTCAAGCTCACCTAGTGTACGAACTGCATATTCACGCTCAATACCGTAGCGTGGATGCATTAATCGGTTAGCCAGATCACCTGAGGTGGTAAATAACAGTAAGCCTTCGGTATTGAAATCCAATCGACCTACAGCCAGCCATTTGCTGGCTTTGATGTTGGGCAGCCGGTCAAACACTGTCGCACGGCCTTCAGGATCATTCGAGCTAACGATTTCACCGGCCTGCTTGTGATAAATGAGAACTCGCGGCGGTTTGGAACTAACTTTGCGCTGCACAGGCTTGCCATTTATACGGACCAAATCCGTAGGCAAAATACGCTGACCTATATGAGCTGGCTCGCCATTGACAGAAACTCGGCCTGCAATGATGAGCTCTTCCATATCCCGGCGCGAGCCCATGCCAGCTTCGGCAAGCACCTTATGCAGTTTAGGTGCGTCATCATCTGCTGTTAAATCGCGGCGTGCAGGTTTTTGCTGACGCGCCCCTGTTCTCGCTGCGGCATCGTCATTAGGTGCTGGCTGATCGTACGCGTCCGACGTTACAAAACTAAAAATTGCGTCTGGATCTGGTGATGCGGCGCGAGGATTAGGCTTGCGTGGACCCTGACGATCGGCATGAGCAGGTCGAGGGCCGTTGCGCTGATGTTGCGAACTACGCTGTGGATCTTTGGTGTCTTTAAATTTTTGCTGTCTACCTTCTCGAGCAGCACCTGCTGGCTGACCGGCTTGTGCAGTACCCTCGGGTGATCGGTCGCCACTTCGTGAACGGCGCAGTGATCGCGGGCCTCTCACACCACGGTGCGGTGGTTTGTTTTCAGCATCACGTGATTTTTCACCCGATTCCGCCTGGGGTAGCTCTTTCTCAGATCCGGAATCAGCTGCACTCAAGGCAGCCGGTGTATCAGTGGGATTGCGTACTGTCATTGTCAGGCTCGTTAAGGGGTTTATCTTCGGGCAGAGTGTGTGAATGCTGGTGATCTTCCGAGTGCTGGTGATCTTCCGAGTGCTGGTGATCTTCCGAATGTTGATGATCTTCAGGGTCTTCGTGAGTCAAGGTTTCTGTCTCAGTGCCATGATGCACGCTCACTGCATGTACCGTTTCGTCATCGCTTACTGGCGCTTCCACAAAATCCATCGAGGTCTGATTCAACGACGCTTCCAGGCTTTGTTCCAGTGCCTGAATCGCGGCAGAAGCATCGCTTCCTTCACCACCCACATGCTGCAGCGGAGGTAGCTCCTCAAGCGAAGACAACCCCAGGTCATCAAGGAATTGCCGAGTGGTTGCCAATAACGCAGGGCGTCCGGGCACGTCGCGATGCCCAATCACATCTACCCATCCACGATCTTCTAATAACTTGATGGTCTGAGAATTCACAGCTACACCACGTATATCTTCGATATCACCACGAGTGACAGGCTGTCGGTAAGCAATGATGGCCAGCGTTTCAAGCGTCGCTCGTGTGTATTTGGGTGGCTTTTCCGGATTAAGCCTATCTAGATAGGGCTTCATATCTGCGCGACTCTGAAATCGCCAGCCGGTAGAAAGCATAACCAGCTCGACACCGCGCTCAGACCAATCTTGCGCCAACTCGTCGAGTAGCGATTTGATGGTCTCGGTATCAAGCGCTGATTCCGCATCCTCAGCGGGTGCGGCAAATAACTTCTTCAGATCGCTAATGGAAAGCGCCTCGTGAGTGCAAAGTAGCACTGTTTCGAGGACTTTTTTCGCCTCTTGGGTATTCATCTGCGGCTTTTGCAGTTAGTTGGTGATAATTGGAAGTAATTATTCAAGGCCCGTGCACATGAAGCTACAGCGGGAGCAGAATTATTCGTGGTGCTTTAGCGCCCGAGCCCGTGAAATTGTGTTTTTTGGGGGGCAGGTAGCGCAGTCTAGGCTGTCTGACTAAAAGGACGCGGAGCAGATAGTCCTGTAAGAGGAATGAAGCCGCGTCTAGCCATGTTCAGCGAAATTATAGGGCACTTCCTGGCGCTTGTCATCGCCTTAAATCCGGGATGACCTTAACAAAGGCTGCTCTCATGAGGAGGCGATTAACCGGTTATGTCCCGAAATCCGCTTCATCTCGCTGAGTAAATAAAAAGCCCGGTTAACTTAACCGGGCTTAATAATTGGTTGCGGGGGCAGGATTTGAACCTACGACCTTCGGGTTATGAGCCCGACGAGCTGCCAGACTGCTCCACCCCGCGTCTGAGGGACTGAAATATACAGCGTCTCGCCCGATTATGCAAACTTTGATCCTACTCATTCATTCTTCGTTCGAATGCTACACTGAAGGCGATGCATCTTTCTCGCGCACACGCAAACTCACAGAACACTCAGCATGAAATTCTGCTCTAACTGCGGAAACACTGTTTCGCTTCAAATACCGCCCGACGATAATCGCATGAGGTATGTATGTGAACAGTGCAGCACCATCCACTACCAAAATCCCAAGATGGTGATTGGATGCATTCCACTTTGGGATGACCAGGGCACGCACAAAATATTACTTTGCCGCCGCGCTATTGAACCCCGACTGGGTTACTGGACGCTACCTGCAGGATTCATGGAAAACAATGAAACCACTTCAGAGGCTGCTGCACGCGAAACATGGGAAGAAGCCGGTGCGCGAATTGAAATGCAAGATTTATATACGCTGGTGAACGTGCCGCATGTTCAACAGGTACATCTTTTTTATCGCGCACGCTTGCTCGATCTGGATTTTGAGGCTGGTATCGAAAGCTTAGAAGTTAAGCTTTTCTCGGAACCAGAAATACCTTGGGACGACATAGCTTTTCCTACCGTATCAAAAACACTGAGACTTTTTTTCGCCGAACTTGCATCTGATAAAAAACCAACCTCGTTTGGTTTTCATAGTTTAGATATACGCAAGTCGATGAAAGCGTAAGTACCCTTAAAAATTACCAACTCACTTCACGTTCCGGAGTGGCGGTAATCTTATGTATGGACAAATCAGCACCCTCATATTCTTCCTCGGGATCGAGTCTGATACCTACTGTCTTTTTGAGCACTCCATAGACAAGAAAGCCACCTAATGACGCAATCACTATACCCAAGGCCGTGCCTATGAGTTGCGAGGTCAGCGACACACCACCTATGCCACCCAAGGATTGCAAACCAAAAATTCCTGCTGCAATTCCACCCCACGCACCGCACAATCCATGCAGCGGCCAGACACCTAACACGTCATCAATCTTCCAGCGGTTTTGAGTTAGCGTAAACAACCAGACAAAAATCGCTCCCGCAATACCACCTGTTGCCAGTGCACCCAAGGGGTGCATCAAATCTGATCCTGCACAGACAGCCACCAAACCTGCCAGTGGGCCGTTGTAGGCAAAGCCGGGGTCGTTCTTGCCCATGACCACAGCAACGAGAGTACCTCCGACCATGGCCATCAATGAATTCATCGCAACCAAGCCATTCATCTTGTCGAGTGTCTGCGCACTCATCACATTAAAACCAAACCAACCAACGGTAAGTATCCAGGCTCCAAGAGCTAAAAATGGAATGCTGGACGGCGGATGAGCCGCTACTGCGCCATCACCTGAGTAGCGCCCTCTGCGCGATCCCAACAAAATAATCGCAGGTAAAGCTGCCCACCCACCCACGGCATGAACAACCACCGAACCTGCAAAATCATGAAAAGGAAAACCAAAATTTGCTTCCAGCAAAGCCTGAATGCCGAAACGCTGATTCCACGCGATGCCTTCAAATAAGGGATAGATCAGACCGACCAACAATGCCGTGGCGGCTAATTGTGGATGAAATCGTGCGCGCTCAGCGATACCACCCGAGATGATGGCGGGAATCGCAGCGGCGAATGTAAGCAGGAAAAAAAACTTCACCATTTCAAAGCCGCTTTTAGCTGACAGCTCTTGAGCCGTGCCAAAAAAATGAACGCCGTACGCAATGAAATAACCAACAAAAAAATAAGCGATCGTGGAAACTGCAAAATCCACTAATATTTTCACCAGCGCATTAACCTGATTTTTTTTACGGACCGTGCCCAACTCCAGAAAGGCGAAGCCCGCATGCATGGCAAGAATCATTATGGCGCCCAACAGGATAAAAACAGTGTCCGCGCCGCTGTGAAATGCATCCATGAATACTCCCTGATAAGGTGCAAAATAATTGCTGGAGCGAACCTCCCAGCAATTTTCGTTCCATTTTGGTGCCGAATACAAGGATTCATAACCCGTTGAAATTAAAAAGATTAATTTTTATATAAAATTGCTCGCTAGATCTTGCGCACGGAATAAGTGCGAAATAACTACCTATATTGGTGAATCGTATGATCCCCTGGCTGGAACATGACACGCCATTTCCTAACGTCGATCAGGCACTGACCGAGATTGATGGCGCACCCGGCTTATTAGCCGCCGGGGCCGATCTTTCACCTTCTCGCCTGCTGGATGCTTATCGAAATGGAATTTTTCCCTGGTTTTCCGATAATCAGCCCGTGCTCTGGTGGAGCACGGACCCGCGCATGGTGCTGCGCATAGAGGACTTCCATATCTCTCGTAGCCTGATGAAAACCCTCAAAAAAATTGATCGCAGTATAAACATCGGCGGGGAATGGGATTTACGCTTCGACTCGGCTTTCCGAGACGTCATACAGGCGTGTGCAGCACCGCGCGATGGCAGCGGCGGAACCTGGATATCGAAACAAATCATTGATGGATATTGCGCATTGCATGAGCTTGGACACGCCCATTCAGCAGAATTGTGGCTAGATAAGCATCTGGTTGCAGGTGCCTATGGCGTAAGCCTGGGGAAAATGTTCTATGGGGAGTCCATGTTTTCACTGATCCCGGACGGGTCCAAGGTCGCACTGACTTACCTGGTCGATTTTTTGCGCCACAATGACGTTAAAGTGATCGACTGCCAGCAAGAAACATCGCACCTGAGTTCACTCGGTGCCAAGCCCATACGACGATCTGAATTCATTTCATTAATGAAAGCAGCGATTTCTGAACCCGATATACAGTGTTGGCGGCCTAGACAATTGTTTGCAGCCAGACCACACGACAAAATGGCTATCTTCGGTGTAGGATAAAGCCAAGGTAAGGAAATACTGATTTATGGTGGATTTTATGGCTAGCCAGCGCAGCAGTACGGCGCGGGGTCAAGTAAAGCTAGGGGGTGGCCTTGATCACTTACTTCACATAAGTTTCGCTTTTATTTAATCAGTGCTTCCATAGACAACATAACAGCCTAAAGAGACTCCATGACGCATCTGAAGGACCTGCCATTTTCGACGCTGCAGTTTTATGCGACGGCACCTTACCCATGCAGCTACCTTGAAAATCGTCAGGCACGTTCTCAGGTCGCGACTCCTTCGCACCTGATCAATGCAGACGTTTATTCTGAGTTGGTAAAAAATGGTTTTCGTCGTAGCGGAATTTTTACTTACCGTCCTTATTGCGATGGCTGCCAGGCCTGCACGCCCGTTCGAGTCAACGTAGAACAGTTCGTATCTAATCGTAGTCAGCGTCGCGCATGGAAGCAGCATGAGTCGATGACCACATCCGTTTCTAAGCTGGCCTACGTGCATGAACATTACGAACTATATTTGCGCTATCAGTCAGCTCGTCATGCCGGCGGCGGCATGGATCAAGATAGCCGAGATCAATACGCTCAGTTTTTATTACAAAGTAAAGTTAATACGCGACTTGTAGAATTTCGTGATCCTGATGGGCAACTGCGCATGGTCAGCATCATTGATGTTCTCGATGACGGTTTATCTTCCGTATATACCTTCTTTGACCCCGATGAGCCGCGTGCCAGCTACGGTACTTACAATGTCATGTGGCAAATAGATCAAGCGCGGCAACTCGGTATTTCTTACGTCTATTTAGGCTACTGGATATCGCAGAGCGAGAAAATGGCTTACAAGACCAATTTCAAGCCCATAGAAGCCTTGCGCAAAGGGCATTGGGAATCACTCTGAGTCGATAGCCTGTCGAAGGTAAAATAGGCGGCAGCCACTGCTGGCTTTTTTTTGTTCTTCGTCCATAGGTCGCCGCTGTGTCTGATAAATTCCTTTATTCCCTAGTTCGACCCCTGCTGTTCTCTCTTAATCCCGAGACCGCACACAATCTAACCTTGCCACTACTGCGCTCAATCGCGCATACAGGCATTGCTCAGCTGCTCTCAAAAAAAGTAAACGACACCCGGGTAGTCATGGGGCTTACATTTCCTAACGCTGTGGGACTTGCAGCCGGCATGGATAAAGATGGTGCCTATATCGATGGCTTAGCTGCTCTCGGATTTGGATTCATCGAAGTCGGCACCGTCACTCCCCGCGCACAACCGGGCAACCCCAAGCCACGCATGTTTCGCTTGCCCGAGGCGCATGCGCTCATTAACCGCATGGGATTTAATAATGGTGGCGTCGATGCCTTTGTGCGAAATGTACAAGCATCACGCTATTACCAAGAGCGTCAGGGCATACTCGGATTAAACATAGGAAAAAATGCCGATACACCCATAGAACGCGCAACTGAGGATTACCTTGCTTGCTTTGATAAGGTCTATCCGTACGCGTCCTACATCACGGTCAATATTTCTTCTCCCAACACCAAAAACCTTCGTCAGTTACAGCAGTCCAGCGAACTCGATGGGTTGCTATCGCAGCTAAAAACAGCACAAACACGCTTAGCCGAACAATATGGCCGCTACGTACCCATTGCGCTAAAAATTGCGCCTGATTTGGATCAAGAACAAGTATGCACCATAGCGGATGCTTTACGACGCCATCGTATCGATGGTGTCATTGCGACCAATACGACAATTACTCGCGATGCGGTAAAAGGCCAGCCCCATGCAGAAGAAGCCGGCGGGCTATCGGGTGCCCCTGTGTTGGCGTTGTCTAATCAAGTGATCCGCAGTTTGCATCAAGCCTTGGGCAATGAAATACCCATCATAGGCGCAGGCGGTATTTTGTCCGCTGAAGATGCGACATCAAAAATAGATGCTGGTGCAAGTCTTGTACAACTTTATACTGGCCTGATTTATCGTGGCCCATCGCTTATATCCGACTGTGCACAGGCGATTGCCGGAGCGCGCTAACGTTTTACTTACGATGATGGATTTAAATTTTTACCCCATATAAACAATAAAAATGGAGACGAGCATGGAAAAAATAAAACTGGGAAGCAGCGATTTATCTGTTTCGAAAATCTGCTTAGGCTCGATGACGTTTGGTGAGCAAAATACGGAAGCCGAAGGTCATAGCCAACTCGACTATGCGTTAGAACGAGGCATCAATTTTATCGATACGGCTGAGCTGTATCCCGTTATGCCTAGTGCCAAAACCTATTCAGCTACTGAAAGCATTATCGGTAGCTGGCTGAAAAAATCGGGGCAACGTAAAAACGTCGTGTTGGCCACCAAAATTGCCGGCCCCTCGAAATTCATGACCTGGATACGCAACGGAGAAAATAATTTTGATCGGACCAATATTCGCGCAGCCGTAGAAGCCAGCTTAAAGCGTCTGCAAACAGAGTACATAGATCTCTACCAGTTGCACTGGCCTAGTCGCAATGTTCCAGTTTTCGGACAACTGTTTTTTAATCCCGAACACGATAGGCCGTGCATAGCGATAGAAGAAACTTTGCACGTACTTCAGGAGTTAATCACCGAAGGAAAAATTCGCTACATAGGTGTTTCTAACGAAAGTTCATGGGGCGTTTCAGAGTTCGTTCACCAAGCCAAAGTGATGGGTTTGCCTCGCATAGTGTCAATACAAAATGGCTACCATCTGGCTAATCGCAGCTTTGAAAGCGGTTTGGATGAAACCTGCCACCACGAAAACGTAGGTATGTTGGCCTACAGCCCGCTGGCCTTCGGACAATTAACAGGTAAGTACATAGAAAATCCACAAGCACAAGGACGACTCACCCACTTTCCAGCCAGCTGGAGTCCGCGCTATTTACGTCCGCTCGTTGTAGAAGCTACTAAGCGTTATATGCACATCGCAAAAGAACATGACATGACAGTGACTCAACTGGCTCTGGCATGGTGCTACACGCGCTGGTTCATTGCTTCGACCATCATAGGCGCAACGTCTATTGATCAGCTGGCTTACGATATTGATGCCTATTCAATCAAGATCTCGGATGACATAGTTAAGCAAGTCAATGCAGTCCATGCCGAATTTATGAATCCAGGCCAATAAGAAATTAAGTAGTCGGTGTGCAGGAAGTTTGTTGGGTGAGTTCAACGCTGAACTCACCCAACTTATAAACTCAGGAACTTACCAATGAATGAGGGGAATAACTATCACCCCCCAGGTTGCAAGCGCAAAGATAAAAGCGAGCATGACTGCTGCGCTGCCAAGATCCTTGGCGTTTTTTGATAGTGGGTTGCGATCAAGTGAAACCCGATCAACAACCGCTTCGACAGCAGAATTAAGTAACTCGATAATCAGCACTAAAAACAACACGCCAATTAATGCCAGTCGCTCGAGAGGCGTTACAGGTAAAAATAACGCAACAACAATACCTGGTACCGCAATCATCAACTCTTGGCGAAAAGCGTGCTCATGTCTCCATGCAGTGCTAAACCCATCAATAGAGTAAAACACCGCTGAAAAAATTCGCTTGAGTCCGCTCTTGCTCTTGAACTCGCTGACAGGCTGGCCAATATCACTCATAAATCAGGATCTTGTTTTTTCTTGATAAAGCTCGCGGAAGGTTTTCCCCGACGGAGCTGGCATATCGCGATTATCTGTCCAACCAGCTGCCAAAGGCAATGTATGAATCATGCGATGTTGCCCACCGAGTAGCTTGAGAACTCGCGCGGCAACTTTGGTGGCAATTCGATACAGCACCGGACGCTTGGTAACAAAGGCCCAGATAGCGAACGCGAAATACTCATAGCTAGGGCGTAAACCACGCTCGAACTGCTTCTCCCGCAGTTTTCTGAGTAAATCAGGCAATGGTATCTTCACCGGACAAGCGACGTGACATTCGCCACACAGCGTCGAAGCTTGTGGAAGATCTAAGGTTTGCTCTACTCCCACATAAGCAGGCGTCAGCACACTACCCATAGGCCCCGGGTAAACCCAGCCATAAGCATGGCCGCCGATTTTTTGATACACCGGGCAATGATTCATACATGCTCCGCAACGTATGCAGCGCAACATGTCTTGAAATTCTGTACCAATCAAACTAGTGCGGCCCGCATCAACCAGCACATAGTACATATGTTCAGGGCCATCTTTTTCATCAGAAGCACGTGGCCCGGTTAACAACGAAAAATAATTTGATATCGACTGACCTGTTGCCGAGCGCGGTAGCAAACGCATTACAGTTGCCAGGTCTGACAAGGTAGGAAGCACTTTTTCTATGCCTGTGACCACGACGTGTACTTTGGGAGGCACGATGGTGCACATACCTTCATTACCTTCGTTGGTTACAACAGCCACCGAACCTGATTCAGCAATAATAAAATTTCCACCAGTTACGCCCATATCTGCCGACAAAAATTGCGGGCGCAATACTTCGCGTGCTTCGCGGGTCATTTCTGTAATGTCTGTCAGGCGGGGCTTGTTATGTACTCTGGCAAAAAGATCAGCTACTTCTTCTTTGTCTTTGTGAATTACCGGAGCGATGATGTGCGAAGGAGGTTCGTTATCATTAATCTGAAGAATGTATTCACCAAGATCTGTTTCAATTGGTATTACGCCAGCGTCTTCCAGAGCGCGATTAAGCTGCATCTCTTCGGACACCATGGACTTGGACTTGATCACTTTTTTTACATCGTGCTTTTTAGCGATTGCAACGACGAGCTTGGCTGCATCTTCAGCAGTCTCTGCGTAGAGCACAGTTGCGCCACGTCGGGTCGCTTCTTTTTCAAAGGTCGCTAACCAAACATCTAAATTTTCAATCGCACGCATACGACGCTCAACCGCCGCATCGCGCGTACCTTCAAAATCATCGAGTTCGGTAATCGCTTGAGCACGTGCGTTGACAAATTTACCTGCAAATTTTTTCAACGTTTGCTGTAGACGCTTATCCGCCAGTTTTTCTCCGGCGCGCGACTTGAAATGCATCGTTTGGACTTGCATCATGCATCTCCTGAAAGAACTTGGGCCACGTGCAGCACACGCGTTTTCGTATCACCCATACGGCGCAGACGGCCTTCAATATTTAGCATGCAGCCCAAGTCACCAAGAACCACCGCATCGGCTCCACTAGCGTGAATATTTTCGCATTTGTCGTCAACAATCGCTGTTGAAATATCACCATATTTCACTGCAAAGGTTCCACCAAATCCGCAACATACGCGCGCGTTTTCCATCTCTATAAGCTCAACGCCTTCGCGTTTAGCTAGCAATTCTCTGGGCTGTTTTTGCACGCCAAGCTCGCGCAATCCCGAGCACGAATCATGGTACGTCACGGTGCCTTTAAAACTACTTGCAGCCGGCGCAGGTAAATTTTCCAGCTTGACTACAGTTGCGAGAAAATCGGTTAATTCATAAATGCGTGATTTCACAGTAGCCAATCGCGCCAGTAAAGCTGGCTGACCCGCAAACAAATCATCGTAATGCGTCTTGATAGTACCGCCGCACGATCCTGAAGGAATCACGATGTAATCGAAGCTTTCAAACTCTTGCAGAAATTTTTCGGCCAGATCACGAGCCGCTGCTTTATTTCCTCCGCTGTAAGCAGGCTGGCCACAGCAAGTCTGATTGGCAGGAACCACTACCTCACAACCGGCAGCTTCCAAAAGTTTGATGGCAGAGAAACCTATCTCTGGACGCATCACATCGATCAGGCATGTCACGAATAGTCCTACACGCATTCTTTTCTCCATGAATTCAGGGAGTTACCCCAATAAGGCTCAGGCCAGCAATTAAGCCCTAACTTTCAGAACTGCCCTGCAACTGACTATTTCTATCAATAGGATTATCAGTGCATAAAACCTCTTTGGTACATCGCGCGCCCATGAAATATATTCGCTCACCCGGGGGAAATCTTTGTTGAACTCTCTTGTCATCATTTTTCACATTGTGGTATAAGTTATATATTGCGTTGCATCAAATACTCCATGAAACACGACTCCCCTGCTAACGGCGACAAGACTTCTATTCAGGTGATCGAGCGCATGATCTCTCTGCTGGATGCGCTGGCCCGCTACCCCGACCCTGTCAGCCTAAAAGAAT
Organism: Burkholderiaceae bacterium; assembly: GCA_032111105.1. GTDB lineage: Bacteria > Pseudomonadota > Gammaproteobacteria > Burkholderiales > Burkholderiaceae_D > Pernthalerella. Next base: position 14,658 of record JAULVH010000193.1, read on the forward strand.
TAGCGGCGGCCACTGGGCTGCATCCATCTACTGCACACCGCATACTGAACGACATGGTCGTTAAACGTTTTGTTGACCGATCAGAACCAGGCACGTATCGGTTGGGCATGCGTCTTTTGGAACTGGGCAATATCGTCAAAAGCCGTCTCAATGTCCGCGAAGCTGCACTGCCCTACATGCAGGCATTGCATCGCAAGACGCAGCAAGCCGTTAATCTATCGGTACGTCAGGGCGATGAGATTGTTTATATAGACAGAGCATTCTCAGAACGCTCTGGCATGCAAGTTGTACGCGCCATTGGTGGCCGAGCACCGCTACATTTGACATCCATAGGCAAACTTTTCTTATCGGTGGACGACGCCAAACTCGTTCGTTCATATGCTACCCGCACGGGCTTAGCAGGAAACAACAAAAACTCGATTACTGATCTTGCAAAACTCGAAAGAGAATTATCGTTAGTACGTGCGCGTGGCTATGCTCGTGACAATGAAGAACTGGAGCTAGGTGTGCGCTGCATGGCCGCTGGCGTTCATGATGATGCGGGCCGTCTTATTGCCGGACTTTCCATATCCGCTCCGGCGGACAGGCTCAGTGACGATTGGCTGGAAGA
>JAULVH010000193.1:15277-17478 GCA_032111105.1 Burkholderiaceae bacterium
ACATCTCTATGGTACTGGGATATCGCTCTACGGACCGGGCTGAGTGAGTAGTATTCATTAACGTCATGGCGAAAAAAAAGCGAACACACAGTTCGCTTTTTTTATCGCTAATTTATTACCTAGCTACGTTTCGCAGCGCGTAATGTCATCGCAGACGCACCACGATTTTCCAGCCACTTACGTATACGACCTGCATCGGCAAGACGCGACTGCTTACTTTTCGAGTCCAGGAAAATCATTACTACCGGCCGGCCTGATACATGTACCTGCATCACCAAACAGCGACCTGCCTCAGAAATATAACCTGTCTTTTGTAAGCCAATTTCCCAATCAGGATTTTCAATCAGACCATTGGAATTACGGTACTGCAGCACTCGGCCACCCGGATCAACTACGTAGCGGCTATCGGTTGAATACTGGCGTATCAATGGATGCTGATACGCGGACATCACTAACTTAGCCAAGTCACGCGCGCTGGAAACGTTAGAACTCGACAGACCCGTAGAATCTGAAAAGCGCGAACCCACCATGCCTAATTCCATAGCTTTTGCATTCATTGCTGATACAAACGCAGAAATACCACCCGGGTAGCTACGGCCCAAAGCCGATGCAGCGCGATTTTCTGAACTCATCAAGGCAATGTGCAACATGTTCGAGCGTGAAAGCTGTGAACCAACACGCAGACGAGAATGACTAAACTTCTCGCGATCAACGTCATCTTCTGTAACAGTAAGAATTTCGTCCAGATCTTGGTTTGCTTCCACCACCACCAAACTGGTCATCAGCTTGGTTATAGAGGCAATGGGTAACGATATTTCGGCGTTTTTCTCAAACAGCACTTCGTTGGTCGTGTGATCGAGAACCAAAGCAGCATTCGAATTGAGATCTAGCGGATCGCGCGTCAAACTCAGGCCCGCCAAGTCACCCGCCGTAATCATGGGCGGAATTCCTGACAAAGCGGCTGCGTAGGCTACGCGGTGAAACCCACTCTTGCGCTTAGCCGGCGCCGACAGACTGGCGCTGATAACCCGAACTCGACGATTAGACTGAGCATGTTTCGCAGAATTTGATGATTGTGATAATTTTTTACCAACAGATTTCTCTGCTTTGTGACTGCCGGCGCTGTGAACCGCTGGGGTAAAAAAGACTGCTGCGAGCGCTAAAGCACCCGCTTTTCTGGTAAATCTACGCATCCCGACTCCATGCTTTGATGCAAAAGTTAAATTGCAGTTTAGCAAAATTTTAAAAAACCGCAAGTGAATTAAAGGCTTAGGTGAAGTAATTAAACAAACTTATTACCGCACATTTTCTTTTAATAACATTTTGCATTAAACAACATCGAGCCGATCTGCGCAAGCAGCCTTCTACAAATCTTCTTCAAATGGCTGCCGCAATGGCCTTTCCAAGATCGGATGTGTTTGCCTTACCTCCCATATCGGGAGTAAATGGCGCATCTTTAGTACCCGCGCCCAGGACAGATTCAATGGCACGAACTATGGCAGCACCGGCATCCGTATACCCAAAATGATCCAGCATCATGGCACCACACCAAATCTGACCTATAGGATTAGCCAACCCCTTACCCGCGATATCGGGTGCCGAACCATGTACCGGCTCAAACAAAGAGGGATAAATACCTTCTGGATTAATATTTGCTGATGGTGCGATTGCGATCGTTCCAGTACATGCAGGGCCTAAATCCGACAAAATATCGCCGAATAAATTAGAGGCCACCACCACGTCAAACCAGTCAGGATTTTTTACAAAATGTGCACACAAAATATCGATATGAAATTTATCTAATTTAATGTCGGGATACGACTTAGACATCTCGGCTACGCGCTCATCCCAATACGGCATAGTGATAGAAATACCGTTTGATTTAGTCGCTGACGTTACATGCTTTTTAGGGCGACGCTGAGCAAGCTCAAACGCATATTTCAAAATACGATCAACGCCGGTGCGCGAGAACACACTTTCCTGAAATACGATTTCGCGCGCAGTGCCTTCGTACATGCGGCCGCCCACTGAGGAATACTCACCTTCGGTGTTTTCACGCACCACGTAAAAATCTATATCACCCGGCTTGCGGTTTGCTAAAGGGGACGGGATGCCCGGCATCAGCCGACAAGGGCGAAGATTGACATACTGATCAAATCCCTTTCGAATCTTGAGGAGCAGGGTGAGGGAGATATGGTCGG
>JAULVH010000193.1:17488-20655 GCA_032111105.1 Burkholderiaceae bacterium
ACTGATCAAATTCACGGCGGAACTTAAGTAACGATCCCCATAACGATATGTGATCAGGCACAGTATCTGGCCAACCGACAGCACCAAAATAAATAGCATCATGATGCCCAATCTGATCTTTCCAATTGTCGGGCATCATTTGACCATGCTTAGCAAAGTAGTTGCAGTTCGCAAAATCAAAATGATCAAAAGACAGGGGTATGTCGAATTTTCGCGTTACCGCATCCAATACCCGCAAACCTTCAGGAACGACTTCCTGACCAATACCATCCCCCGCTATCACCGCTATTTTTTTCATTTTTTTTACTCCATGAATTTTGCGAATCCCGACAGGGGTTCGCGTTCTGTTATTAAGGTATTTTCTATTTTTTCTTGATCCGCATAACCTAACGCCATACCGCATACCACTTGCTCACCCTCAGGCAACTCCAATACCTGAGTTATTACTTTATGAAACTGCGTAAATGCAGCCTGTGCACATGTATCCAAACCTCGCGCACGAGCTGCAACCATTACGCTTTGTAAAAACATACCGTAATCTAACCATGACCCCTGTTCCATAACGCGGTCTATAGTAAAAATCAAACCCACAGGCGCATCAAAAAATTGATAGTTACGCCCATGCTGAGTTTGCATACCCATCTTGTTTTCGCGGGTCAGTCCAAGCAAAGCATATAAATCCCAGCCCACTTTACGACGGCGATCGACATAGGGCGCTACCCACTTTAAAGGGTAATAGTTATATTCTTCTTTATGTTCGCTTACCTTTACAGGATCAAGGTAAGTCGCCATGATTTCATCAGACAAGCGTTGACGTGTTGCTCCAGTCAGCACATAGACTTTCCAGGGCTGGGTATTCGATCCCGAGGGAGCACGCGCAGCCACTGATAGTAATTCTTGTATAGCTTCGCGCGACACTGGCTTAGGAAGAAAAGCACGAATCGAGCGTCGTGACGTAATCGCCTCATCGACAATTTTTTGCTCTGGTGTTCTGATCATTTCGGCGCTCCCTGCGCGATATCCACTAATAGCGATTCCAGCAAAGCACGCGCCTTAGCTGGTATGGGTGTCGGTTTACGTGTTATGCGATCGACATACACATGCACGAAATGTCCTTGTGCAGATGCCGTGTGATCATCGTCGCGGAAAATACCCACTTCATAGCGAACACTGGATTTCCCTAACTGAGTCACGCGCAAAGCGGCTGTTACTCGGTCAGGAAAAGCGACAGAAGAAAAATAATTACAGTGCGTCTCGACCACGAGACCAATGGCTTCGCCATTCTGGATATCGAGCGTATCGTTGGCAATCAAAAATTCGTTCACTACCGTATCAAACCACTGATAGTAGACAACGTTGTTCACATGCCCATATACATCGTTATCAGCCCAGCGCGTAGTCATAGACAGAAAGTGACGGAAATCGTCACGTGTTTTTGCTGTTTCTTTCATTATTATTTTTTAACTACAAAAGCCACGCCTAAGGCAACCAATAGTATTCCTACTGCACCCGTCAGCGTGAAGGTTTCATTAAATAATACCCAGGCCATTACCGATGTTACCGCTGGCGTTAAGTACATCAAACTAGATACATGCGTAGCTGCGTTCTTACGTATCAAGACGTACAGCAAAAACATCGCTCCTATTGATAACGCGAGCACAGCCCAGACCAAAGCCCCAATCAGTTGGGACGTCCATTGTACTGTGTGAAATGTTGGCGTTAGATTTTCCAGGTACCACGCAAATGGCAGGGTAATTAAAGCAGCAGCAGAAAACTGTATAACGGCCCCCAGACGCAAATCAAAACGAGGACAGAACCGTTTCTGATAAAGCGTGCCGGCGGTAATACTTAGTAGCGCCAATACACACAGCAGTACACCAGTTAGCGAGACTCCGACCGAAGTGAGCTTGTGGCTTACAACAAGTGCAACACCTGCTAAGCCTGCCAGCAGGCCTAACCACTGAGCCCATCCAACCATCTCACCTACCCAACTTGCTGCAAATGCCGTTAACACGGGCTGCACACCGACTATCAGCGCAGCCAAACCCGCAGGCATACCCATAGAAATTGCAGACCACACCCCCGACAAATAACCCGCTTGGACCAATGCTCCTGAAACCGCAATATGCCGCACCATGCCATGTGGCCAGGGCGTGCGCACAAAAGCCAGAGTGGGAAGCAGAATCAAAACGACTCCGCAATAGCGTAATAGTAAAAACGTCAGTGGCGGAGCATAGGGCAAACCAAATTTGGCGACGATGAAACCCGTACTCCATATAAATACAAATAAGAGGGGTGCGAGAAAATTGATAAGAGGATGATCCGGCGGATTATTTAACTCAGTCACGCCGACTCCCTGCTTTGGCAATACTGCGCAGCGATGCTAATAGTCTGCCTGTGAATAGCCACGGTATCTTCAATAGAGCGTCCATAACCACCTGCCATGGCAATAGCAACGGGTAATCCACGCTCTTTCGCCGTTTGCATCACCCGAGTATCGCGCGCCGCCATGCCTTCTTTCGATAAATTGAGGCGACCTAATCTATCCCCTTCATAGGGATCTGCACCTGCTAGAAAAATGAGTAATTGTGGTGTGAAGCGATCAAACAATTGATCTAGTGCTTTATCAAGTTGGTAAAGATATTCTTGATCGCCGGTTCCATCAGGCAGGGCCACATCTAAATCACTTAGCGCTTTAGTAAAGGGATAATTGTGCTCACCGTGCATAGATAATGTAAACACGGAATCATCTTGTGCAAGTATAGAAGCCGTACCATCACCCTGGTGTACATCCAAATCAATAATAGCTACGCGCGACACACGCCGCTCCGCCTGCATTAGTCGCGCCGCTACTGCAGCATCATTAAATACACAAAATCCCTGACCACGATCTGCATGCGCATGATGTGTTCCGCCTGCGAGATTTACTGCAACATTATTTTCAATAGCGGCTCGGCACGCTGCTATCGTCGCGCCAGTCGAACGGCGGGAGCGTTCAACCATTTCAGACGACCAAGGAAATCCTATTTGTTTTTGTTCAGATTCGGTTAATGCCCCACTACTTACACGATGAATATAGTTGGGATGATGAGCTAATGCCAAAACTCCATCTGTTGTATGTGGCGCTTCTTCAAACGTAACACCCGGGAGCGTTGCTGCCACAGATA
>JAULVH010000193.1:20665-24804 GCA_032111105.1 Burkholderiaceae bacterium
CAAAATTTTTTGTAACACATATTAAATGGAGCGTTTTAAGAGCCAAAATTACTCAAATACTACTCACTTGCTTGTGCGCATGAGCTTAACAATAAAGTTTGATGATAATAATTAATCAATTCGAAACATATTTTTAACGATGGAAAGCTAGAATTAAATTAAAATGTTATTATATTTATATAGTTATTTTATTTAATTCCTATTGCTTACTGGTCCCTGACGATTTACTGCAAATAACTTTGATGGTCTTTATGGGCAATAAAGAGAGGGGTAATTACCGTATGACCTCCATTGTTGTCAGCAGTTTGTCGTATTTAATTCTCTACACGCTAAACGACTGGTTATTTGCATCTTTAGAGTTTCATACGGGCGCTCACTGGGTATACCTCCCGGCAGGATTGCGTTTGCTCTGTACTTTGTTAATGGGTGCGGAGGATGCTATTGGTTTGTTTCTTGGATCAATGCTGATCTCCGCAACAACCAGCCCAAACATGGAATCGACAACCTTACTTGTGGCTGCGGTTATTTCTGCTGGAATTCCCTACTGTATTTACCGCGCCGCCCTGTTTTATGGAATGCCCTCGTCTCTGGAAAACTTACCCGTTAAGTTTTTATTTGTATTGATTTTTACCTACTCTTTACTGACTGGTTTTGCACACTCGATCTGGTTTTGGATGCAAGGCATATCAGATGATTTTTTGGGTACGCTATTAGCTATGTTCATAGGTGACTTAAGTGGCACGCTAATCATCATTTACGCCATTAAATTCTTTTTATTTGTTTTAGATCGATTCCGAAAAAAATACAAATTACCAAACGATAACTAATTGAATCTGCAACCAGCAGATACTTAATCTACCTAATGCCGCGTCATACAGCTAAGCTGGCGTTACACATTTCAATCTCAATTACTAATTGTAAGTTTTTACCCTTATCAGGTTGCGACTGCGACATATTCCTGTCGTAATTCATCCAAGCCAGCCAACATCCTAACGTAGGCTTGGCCAACAGCTTCGGGCTCACCCTTGACGCCTAATTCTATATGACGCCGGCGGTTACCATCCCCCACGCTGGGCAAACTAAATACTTTTACCGTTTGAAATTCTGTCTCAATTGCCACCATCAACGGTGTCAATGTTGATTCAATACCGTCGTACACAATGACGGATTTTTCTGCTCGAGCAATCAGGTGAAACAGCTCAGAGTGATGCGTATCCAACGCCCAGGTCATCATGGGCTCAGCCATCACTGGAAATCCAGGCACAAAATAATGCACACCGCCGGCCTCATTGCGCCATAAAAATCCGGGGATTTTGTTAAATGCATTTGGAATAATTTCTGAACCTACAGGGAACTCACCCATTTTTAGTCTATGCTGATTGTCGGGCGCATTCAGATCAATTTCTTTACCCGCTTCATGGGCCATCTCGACTATACGTTCCTGAATTTTTTCCTTGGCTTTCGGATGTAATGCTAGTGGTAAATTTAATGCATCTGCTGCGCATTGACGTGTGTGATCATCCGGTGTCGCGCCTATGCCGCCGCAGCAAAATACAATATCACTGCTATTGAAAGTTCGACGCAACGTATCGGTTATACGCACAGGATCATCGCCCACATACTCTGCCCACGCAAGCGCAAGACCTCGCGCAGAGAGCAGCTCTATGATTTTAGCCAGGTGCTTATCGCTACGTTTTCCGGATAAAATTTCGTCACCGATAATAATGATGCCAAATGCCATAATATTCTCAATAAAAATTACTAAATAAAAATTACTAAATAAAAATTGCTAAATAAAAATTGCTAAATAAAATCTACGTAATCGAGATGTCGATGATGTCCGACGGATGAATATCCACCAGTGGGCTACTTCGTAAGTTCACCAACAAATGAAGGCAAAAGAATTGAAACCAGAGTCCGCTAAAAACAAAAATCAGTAAATAGAGCCCGATCGCGGCAGCGGCCAGCATGGGGAAAAATATCACCGATACAGCACCACCCAGCCATAGCAATCCTGGTATTGCCCCCAAACCTCCTGTGACCACACCAATAATCAAGAGTAGTAATTGATGCTTGTTCCGAATAAGCGATAGCTCAGTCTCATCTGCAAATGTTGATAGTGCTTCATAGGACATGACCCGAGACGTCAACCAGCCCCACAGCAAAGGCTGCACAACAACGGCAAACAGGGGAATCAGATTTAGCGGCAACACCACTAACCACACCAACAAATACAGCATGAAGGTTGAGAACGATAATCTCATGCTGGCAATTACGGAGCCGCCATGACGCCGCTCGAGCTGAGGATAAAAACGCAAACTCACATACTTCGCTATTGCTGGCATAGCCATCCAATTGACCAGCAATAATGCGCTGATGATCATCAATGGCAATAGCAGCCACATTGCAATCAACGGTACCAACAAGGTTCTTAAGCTGGAAAGCCCCATCGCATCCAGCATATCGCCGGTCCAGCGAAACAATCCATAATCTGAGAACCATGCCTGTAACTGATCAATCAATGGTTGCAGACCTAACCACAGCGCGACACCCCATAAGCCCAACGCAACAATCAATGGCAATAAAGTCAGCAACAACATGCGTGGATGCAGCAGCAACATGAACGCGCGTATGAATGAAGTAAAAAAAACGGTCATTTGCATATCCTTAAGCGCTCATTATAGATTCTGTCTGGCTGTTAAAATGAACGCACTAAATAACTCAAGGGAAAATCATGGCTCAGACCACTACCGATTCCGGACTCCAATACGACGAACTGACGTTAGGCGCAGGCGCCGAAGCAGTCGAAGGTGATTTTGTCAGCGTTCACTACACCGGATGGCTGCAAAATCCTGATGGTAGCGAAGGCGCTATGTTTGATTCTAGTGTGGAACGCAATGAGCCATTTGAATTTCCCCTCGGTGCAGGACATGTCATCAAGGGTTGGGACGAAGGCGTGCAAGGTATGAAAGTCGGTGGCAAACGTAGGCTAGTCATTCCATCGACACTGGGTTATGGTTCACGCGGAGCAGGTGGCGTTATCCCACCTGATGCAACGCTCATCTTTGATGTGGAACTACTGTCTGTCTAAAGCTCTTTATAAGCTAGCTGCCACGGCAGCTAGACTTCAAACACCTTGGCCATGTTCTTAGTCACTTGCTCTTCTATTTTTTTAGAAAAGCCTTTGAGCATGATGCCCAGGGTAATGTCCAATTGAGCACGGCCTTGCGTTAAGGCCAGCGTGCCCGAAAAACCTGTGCGCTTAAAACTTAATACGTCTTCCTGCCACTCAGCGACCATTTCATAGTCAATCACCATTTGGTCGGCCACTTTTTGTGCGGCTGCGCGTGCATCATCCATTCCCATTGCATGATCTTGAATGATCGTTATATCGGCCATTTGGCTCTCTCATTGTTATAAGACCGCAAGGTCTGTTTTTATTTTTAGGATTTGAATGCTGCTGCATTCAAAAGATTAGCCGGTCTCTCTCCAGACAGTGCTGCAATAAGATTATCTGCTGCGCAATATGCCATGGCGTCTCGCGTGGAAACAGAAGCACTACCTATGTGCGAGGTTAACACTACATTTTTTAGTGATAGAAATTCAGGGTTAAAGGCAGGTTCATTTTCAAACACATCCAAACCTGCAGCGGCGATCTGGCCTGCTTTAAGCGTTGCGATTAAAGCAGCGTCATCAACTATGCCGCCCCGCGCAATATTGACTAGCGTAGCCGTAGGTTTCATCAGCGCGAGTTGTTCTGCTCCGATTAAATGATGTACCTCGGGAGAATACGGCAGCACTAAAATCACATGATCGGCCGTACGCAATAATTCATCCAGACTAAGGTACTGAGCGTGGTTGGCGGCCTCTTCCAAGTCAGGCGTGAGGCGAGTTCGGTTGTGATACACGACCTTCATGTTAAAGCCAAGGGAGCGGCGGGCGACCGCGCGTCCTATGCGGCCCATACCGATGATGCCCAGTGTACTGCCATGCACATCTCTGCCTAAAAAATCATCTGAACAGTCGCTGTCAGAAGGGGCACCCTTAAGTTTGAGCAGGCCTCTTTTGGTCTTGGCGCACTATGAACAAATCATCACAAATCAATATTGTATATAGTTTACCGTGAGCGCATTCCCAAG
>JAULVH010000193.1:24814-25703 GCA_032111105.1 Burkholderiaceae bacterium
TGCCATGCACATCTCTGCCTAAAAAATCATCGTATTGCCACTTCTGCCACTGACCTGCGCGCAAATAGCGCTCAGATTCGGATACGCGGCGGGCTGCTGCCATCATGAGCGTCCAGGCAAAATCTGCGGTGGTCTCATTGAGCACATCAGGAGTATTCGTCACCATGACACCTGCCGAGGTGGCCGCAGGCACATCGATATTGTTATAGCCGACGGCCATAGTGCAGACTGCTTTGAGATCTGGGCAAGCGTTGAATAATTCCGATGTAAATCGATGACTGGGATTAGCAAATACGCCTGTCTTACCCTGCAAGCGGCGCACGAGTTCAGCATCGTTGTAGACCACATCGCTTTGGTTGTCCTCAACCTCAAAATGCGCAGACAGGTAATCTATGATTTTTGGGAAAATTGCGCGCGTAACGAGAATTTTTGGTTTCATCGCGATAGCCTTAGAAAAAAATATTAAGCGGTGAAATCGCGCACCAAAATCAAATGCACCCGATAAGGGCCATGAGCACCCAGCACGATGGTCTGCTCAATATCACCTGTGCGTGAAGGGCCGGATATAAAATTGGTTGCACGCGGTAATACGCCATGTTCTTTTTTGGCGAGCTCGAAACCATCTTCTATCGACCGAACAATGCGCGTAATCGGTACCAGCACAATATGAGTTTCTGGCAATAAGGTAGCTGATGCGTAGGTCTGAGCACCCGACAGCATCATCAGGGTTCCAGTCTCAGCAACGGCGCAAAAACAGCTGGTGATACCGACCAAATCCTCATTGACCGGTGGACGGAACTCAACATGCAAACCTGATTCAGCCCATGGAATGTTGGTCAAGGTTTCCCAGGCAATCGCAGTTTTCGCCACGCCTATGCTGTCGAGATAA
>JAULVH010000194.1:0-1516 GCA_032111105.1 Burkholderiaceae bacterium
CAATTACGGCTCTGGTGGCCAATATTCCTATGACGCAAACTCAGCGATGCCACATGCTTCATTTGGTGGCATGGCTGGTTATCAACCTGGTTATGCACATCCTCAAGCTCCGACTGGGGTTGGCTATGCAGGGATGGGGTCATATTCGGCGTACGGTGCTCAAGGTTACTCATATCTTGGTGGTGGTGAATACCCCCAGCAGTATAAAGGTCAACCTCAACATGGCGCCTACGGAGCGCCAAGGAGAGGGCGAGGGCATCACCTCGGACCGCCCAGGAGTTTTGCCAAGAATCCAGGGAGGCCTATCGTCAATAGTGACAACAGAGAAAATCCCGGGGGGGTCACTTTGTTCGTATTTTACATTCCAAATGACATGACCAATCATGACTTGCACGAGCTATTCAAGGTTCATGGAAACATTCTTAGTGTGAGCATTAAGACTGAAGAAGACACCGGAAGAGGAAAGGGCTTCGGTTTTGTCAGCTTCGAATCCGCTGAGTCGGCAGCTTCAGCGATACAACATCTCAACGGCTACCAAGTAAGTCGTAGAGCACAAAGAAAATTGAATGGTACCATACGATAGCATTTTCACATTCTCACACCAATTTCACCATCTTACTTTTCAGATACAAGGCAAACGATTGAAGGTGGATTACAAAAAAAATAAAAGAGAGGAGAAATATTCGCATGAGCATTATCAACCGCATTCAGGTCTCGGCCCCCCTCGAGACTTTGCCAGACCATACGAGCCTCGCCTTAATTATCATCAACCCCCTGTGTCTGATTTCGTGCCCATTCAGGATCATGTCGAGGAAGAATATTCCAAAGCAAAACAATAAGCGCAAGGCTTACAATATGCTTCATAAGTTAAGTTTTAGTTAAGGTATTAGAAAGACGCGTTGGAAATAAATGGTTGCCTCAGCGAAGCACAACCTTTATCCGCGAGTTACCTTTAGAAGAGGAAATATAAATGGCCTGAGGAAAAATACTCAATTGCACAGACTCATTCGCCCCTAAATTCGACTTCGTAAAAATCAATTGGCCCGCGCCATTATAGATTTCCAAATCGAACAAACGTTCGGTTCCCATGTATTTTAGCACACCTGTTTTCCAATCAACAATAAATTCCGTTGAAGAATTATCTTCTTCAATAAAATCAAACAATACAGTAAATGCAGAATCTAAAGAGCAACCCAATGAATCTGTTACAGAGACAGTGTAACTACCTTGGGCTAATTCTGAATAATTCAATCCAACGAAACCCGATTGCCACGTGGCTGTATAAGGAGGGTAATTTCCCACAACATCGAGCACTACACTTCCCAATCCGATTATACTCTCTGAAGAAATATTTGCAGTTATCGTTGGCTGCGGAATTTCTTCAATAAGGAAATTTACGGCAGTCGCACATTGGTATGAATCGACCACTGCGGCAGCATAACTGCCCGCGCCAAGAATTGCGCCTGGACTCAATACATCCCAAAAATAATTTGAATCTATACCTGACACTTCAGCT
>JAULVH010000195.1:0-11667 GCA_032111105.1 Burkholderiaceae bacterium
CTATGTCGCTAGGGGCTGATCTGATCGCCACAGGCCACTATGCGCGCGTACGCGAAAACGCAGGGCAGTTTGAATTATTAAAAGCTGTCGATGCCAGTAAAGATCAAAGCTATTTTTTACATCGCCTCAACCAGGCGCAACTCTCGCACACACTTTTCCCACTGGGAGAGTTACATAAAACTGAAATTCGAAAAATTGCCGATGAATTAGGCTTGCCTAACGCGAGTAAAAAAGATTCCACCGGTATTTGCTTTATAGGTGAGCGACCATTCCGCGAATTTTTAAATCGCTATCTGTCATTTAAGCCCGGCCCCATGATGACGCCCGAAGGTGAAATTATGGGCGAGCATGTCGGCCTGTCTTTTTACACGCTGGGTCAACGCAAAGGCATAGGATTAGGTGGCAGTAAAAAACATCGCGATGACGATGGTAACCATGAAGCCTGGTATGTGGCGCGCAAAGATGTGGCAAACAACACGCTGTATGTGGTGCAAGGCCATGATCATCCCTGGCTGTTGTCGCACACGCTGGCGGCTGATCAAGTGAGCTGGGTAAGTGGTAAAGCGCCCGCTGTAACTCACTTAACTGCCAAGACGCGCTACCGGCAGCAAGATATGACATGCGTTCATAGCGAATTACCCGATGGACGTTTCAGTCTTCAGTTCGAGCAAGCTCAGTGGGCAATCACTCCCGGGCAATCCGCTGTTTTATATGAGGGTGATGTGTGTCTGGGCGGTGGCATTATCGATACCATGCTGGCCACCTAAAGCACATCGTTTCGGTGGCCCAATAAAAAACAGAGCCTGCAGGCTCTGTTTTTTTTCAATTATTAGCAACCCGTATCAGGCAACTGGCGCGGTCTCTTTAAACGAGGGGCGTTCAGATAATTTATCGAACAAGCGCGCTAAGTTAGTGTGATCTTCGCGCCAGTTAATTTCAGGAAAACGAAAGGCCAACCATCCCAGAGTACTGCCTACGGCTACATCGGCCAGCGACAAATGACTACCCGCACAAAATGCAGAATCACCCAGCGCCGTCGCCATAGAGTTAAGACCCGTGCGTATCTTGCCCAATTGACGCTCTACCCACGCATCGCTTTGCTTATCAACGGGCCGCTGAGTACGCTCTAGTCGCACGATAATGCCCGCGTCGGTTACACCATCAGCCAAGGCTTCCCAACACTTAATACCCGCGCGCTCACGACCGCCACCAGGAATCAATTTACCTACAGGCGACATGGTATCGAGATATTCAACAATGACGCGCGAATCAAACATAGCGCCACCGTCTTCCATAATCAGGCACGGGACTTTTCCCAGAGGATTGGAAGAATTGATCGTGGTCGTAGGAGACCAAACATCTTCGATAACAAGCTCGTAATCGAGTTTTTTCTCGGCCATGACTATCCGGACTTTGCGTACATACGGACTGGCGAGTGATCCAATGAGTTTCATAGTGATGAAGGGTTAGATCAAAGGAGGCGGATTATAGCACCGACAATTTATACAAGCGCATGCCTTAGTGCACCAGGGTTATTCGTTGTCCGGATGGTAAAATCCATAACGTTACTATTGGCTTTATTCCTGTAATTCTTGCTCATTCCGACTATGCAACTTTCTGCGCTCTCAGCACTTTCCCCTCTCGATGGCCGATATGCCACGAAAACAGATGCTTTACGACCCATACTTTCTGAAGCGGGTTTTATGCATCACCGTGTCAAAGTAGAAGTCGCTTGGTTAATTGCACTCTCAGAAGCGGGATTAGCAGAGCTACCTCCCTTTACTCCGTCAGCACGCGCTTTATTGGACAGCCTAGCCTCACAGTTTACTGAAGACGATGCTGCACGCATCAAAAGCATCGAAGCCGTCACTAATCATGATGTCAAAGCCGTCGAGTACTGGCTCAAAGAAAAAGTTCATGATGTTCCTGAGCTGGTTCAGGCTTCTGAATTTATCCATTTTGCCTGCACCTCCGAAGACATTAACAATACTTCGCACGGCATGATGCTAAAAACGGCACGCGATGAGGTGCTATTGCCACAGTTGTCCTCGGTGATTTCTAAATTAACCGAGCTGGCCCATACCTATGCCGAGTTGCCCATGATGTCGCGCACTCACGGCCAACCTGCCAGCCCAACCACGTTGGGCAAAGAGATGGCTAACGTCGTTGCGCGACTCACGCGTGCACGTGAACGTATTGCAGGCGTAGAGATACTAGGCAAAATGAACGGTGCAGTTGGTAACTACAACGCGCACATATCTGCTTATCCAGAAATTGATTGGGCGGAGTTTTCGCGCAAGGTTATCGAAACCAAACTGGGTTTGACGTTTAATCCGCACACCATACAAATCGAGCCGCATGACTATATCGCTGAGCTATTTGATGCAGTCGCTCGCACCAACACCATATTGCTGGATTTAAATCGCGATATCTGGGGTTATATTTCGCTCGGCTATTTTAAGCAGCGAACTAAAGCAGGTGAAATTGGTTCTTCCACCATGCCGCACAAAGTTAATCCCATTGATTTTGAAAATTCAGAGGGTAATTTGGGCATGGCCAATGCAGTTCTCAAGCACATGGCTGAAAAACTTCCTGTGTCACGCTGGCAGCGCGACTTAACAGATTCCACTGTGCTGCGTAATATTGGCGTCGGTTTTGGTTACAGCGTATTAGCTTATGACAGTTGCCTGCGCGGATTAAACAAACTTGAAGTCAATCCCGAACGCTTGGCCGCTGATCTGAATGAAAGCTGGGAAGTTCTGGCCGAACCCATACAAACGGTAATGCGTCGCTACGGTATAGAAAACCCCTACGAGCAGCTAAAAGAACTCACACGTGGCAAAGGCATTTCTAAAGACGCACTACGTGAATTCATACTAGGCCTGGCTATTCCATCTGAAGCCAAAGAGCGCCTGATGGCTATGACACCTGCGAGTTACATAGGGTTGGCTGCAAAACTAGCGCGCGACGTTTGATATCTCATTTGATAGCTCGCTTCCCATCTTGCTTTCATCACGTTTTGTACATCGTTTTTCGTCTCAACGACACCTCATCGCACAATAAAAAAAGCCGGCTTGCATGCCGGCTTTTTTGCTACTGATTACGGATGTTTACACTACCGCGCCATCGGTCTCATCTTTGGGTTTGATGGGCTTTAACAAATCTTCACGCTTAACACCCAACCACATCGCTACAGCCGCTGCAACGAACACCGACGAATAAATACCAAACAAAATACCTATCGTCAGGGCCACTGCAAAAAAGTGCAGCGTAGGTCCACCGAAGATCAACATAGATAGCACCATTAACTGCGTACAACCGTGTGTGATTACAGTACGTGAAATCGTGCTGGTGATCGCATGATTGAGTACATCAGGCGTTGTCAGTTTGCTGTAACGGCGATCGCGGAAAGTTTCTCTCACGCGGTCAAACACCACCACCGATTCATTAACTGAATATCCCAACACTGCAAGTACGGCGGCTAGTACAGTAAGAGAAAACTCCCACTGAAAGAAAGCAAAAAATCCCAGAATGATGATCACATCATGCAAGTTCGCAACAATGGCCGCCACCGCGAATTTCCACTCAAACCTAAACGCCAGGTAAATCATGATGCCCACGATCACAAAAGCCAGCGCGGTGAGTCCATCACGTGCGAGTTCCTGACCCACCTGCGGACCAACAAACTCTACTCGCTTAAGACTCACTGAAGCATCCGTAGTCTTGAGTGCCTCAAACACCTTGGTACTGATTTGCGCCGTATTCGTACCCTTTTGAACCGGCAAACGAATCAATACATCCTGTGCTGTACCAAAGCTTTGTACCTGATTATCTTCAAAGCCTAAACCCGTTACGGTCTTACGAATAGCTTCTAGATCGGCGGGTTTGGCATACGCCACTTCCATGACCGTACCACCCGTAAATTCAATCGACAAATGCAAGCCATTTGCAAACAGAAAAAATACAGCGGCGACAAAGGTCAGCGCAGAGATCGCATTGAATAACAATGCGTTGCGCATGAACGGGATGTCTTTTTTAATTCTGAAAAATTCCATGGTATTCCTCTTCTATAAGCCTGTTTGCTCGGTATCAAACCAGATTAGGCATCGGGTTTCCAAACCTGCCCTATCGATACACTGGTGAGTTTTTTACGGCGACCGTACCAAAGATTGGCCAGACCGCGCGCGACTACCACCGCTGAAAACATGGAGGTCAGAATACCCAGGCAATGCACAACAGCAAAGCCGCGTATCGGACCCGAACCAAAAATAAGCAGCGCCAGACCGGCAATCAAAGTAGTGACATTCGAGTCAAGTATCGTTGCCCAGGCACGCTCAAAACCTGCTGCAATCGCAGCCTGCGGCGAATTACCCAGTCTTAGCTCTTCACGTATACGCTCGTTGATCAACACGTTGGCATCAATTGCCATACCCAAGGTCAGCGCAATCGCTGCTATGCCTGGCAATGTCAGCGTCGCCTGCAACAGCGACAAAGATGCAATCAGCAGCATCACGTTAACCGCCAGCGCGAACACACTAAAGGCACCAAACAACATGTAGTACATCACCATAAAAGCAGCGATCGCCGCAAAACCATACAACGTGGAATTGAAACCCTTACCGATATTTTCAGCGCCGAGTTGTGGCCCTATGGTGCGCTCTTCAATAATTTCCATGGGTGCTGCCAGCGAACCAGCACGTAGCAACAACGCCAGATCGGTAGCTGCAGCAGGCGACTCCATACCTGTAATCTGAAAGCGTGAACCAAGTTCATCACGAACTGTAGCCACTGTCAGCACTTCGCCTTTGCCTTTTTCAAACAGCACGATACCCATCAACTTGCCTATCTTGGTACGAGTCGCTTCACGCATCTTGCGACCGCCGTCTCCATTCAGATCAAGACTGACTGAGGGTTGCTGATTCTGATCGAAGCTAGCTCCCGCATTCGAAATATAGTCGCCAGTAATAACAGGCTCTTTAAACATAACTACTGGCGTGCCCTTGCCCACTTTGAACAACTCAGACCCTATCGGTATCGTTGAGGTTTCTTCCGTGCCACGTCGCACGGAGTCATCCACCATGCGAACTTCTAACGTTGCTGTGCGGCCTATGATGTCTTTGGCGCGCGAGACATCCTGCACACCGGGCAGCTGAACCACAATACGATCTGAGCCTTGTTGCTGAATCACCGGCTCAGCCACACCGAGTTCATTGACTCGTTTAGATAAGGTGGAGATATTTTGCTGAACGGCTTCTTCCACTGTGCGCTTGAGGGCCTGCGGGCTGAGCGTGGCGCGCAATTTAAGCCCTTCTGCGTCCGCGGCATCAACCAGCGTCAGATCAGATATCTGAGCCGTCAAAACAGCACGCGCTGCGTCGCGTGTTTCTTGATCGCGCACACGAATTTCTACGACATCACCTTCACGCGATATGCCCGCAAACCGAATGCGCTTTTCTACCAGCAACGCTCGCACACTGGTTTGCACACCCTGAATACGCTTGGCTATCACGGCTTTGGTATCAACTTGCATTAAGAAATGCACACCACCGCGCAAATCCAACCCCAGATACATAGGCAAAGCATGCAGGCTTTGCAGCCAGCCCGGTGTATTCGGAAGCAAATTAAACGCCACCAGATAACTCGGATCCAACGGATCACGATTCAACGCTTGTTCTATGATGGTTTTTGCTTTGAATTGCAAATCAGTACTGGAAAACCGTGCACGCACTGTGCCATTGTTGCCCAGGTTTTCGTAAAACACGTTTTCTACACGCACACCGGCTTTGTCCAGTGCTTGGGTTGCCAAGCCTACGGTATCAGGCCCAAGTTTGATGGTGGCTTTCGCGCTGGTGATCTGTAGCGCAGGCGACTCTCCAAAAAAATTGGGTATGGTGTACAAAGCGCCGAATACCAGCACCAGTACGATCAAGAGATATTTCCAGACGGGATAACGATTCATGGCATGTCGCCTACTTAAAAAAATATCCGGCCTGATCAGGCCGGACATAGTACTTAAACAGCTCAGAGTGCTTTGATCGAGCCTTTGGGCAGCAGCAACGTAACAGCTGCTTTCTGAACAATAACTTCCGTGCCTTCAGACACTTCAACCGTGATGTAGGCATCAGTGACTTTGGTGACTTTACCTAGCAAACCACCCGCTGTGATCACTTCATCACCTTTGGATAGTGCGTCGATCATGGCCTTTTGCTCTTTTTGACGCTTCATCTGCGGACGAATCATCAAAAAATACAAGACAACGAACATCAGAATAATAGGCAAAAAACTCATCAGACCACCGGCGGCACCGGCAGCTCCTGTGGTTTGAGCATAGGCATTAGAAATGAACATTAGCTACTCCAGTGTAGGTTTTTTCGAGACGCGGCATTCTATCACCCTGAACCCCTGAAGACTTGCGCCTTATGCCGTAGGGCGCAAGCCGGATTTCATCCCCGACCCAAAGCCGGCGGGTTATTTAGCCAGGCTGAGTGCCGTTCATTGTCAGATCGGTAAATTAACTCAGGTTCCGCGCGCGCGATCGGCCTCAAATTGACGCCGAAACGCTGCAAAACTGTCTGTTTCTATCGCAGCGCGCATGTCGTCCATCAGCTGCAGATAAAAATGCAGATTGTGAATAGTGTTCAACTGAGCGCCCAGAATTTCACCGCAGCGATGCAAATGATGAAGATAAGCACGTGAAAAATTCTGGCAGGCATAACAAGTACAGGTGTCGTCGAGCGGATTTTGCTCATTTTTGTGACGCGCGTTTTTGATCTTAATGTCGCCAAACCGGGTAAACAACCAGCCATTACGTGCATTTCGAGTCGGCATGACGCAATCAAACATATCAATTCCATGCGCCACTCCATTCACTAAATCTTCTGGCGTGCCTACTCCCATCAGATAGCGCGGCTTATTCGCTGGCAGTTGCGGCCCGGTATGCGCGAGTATGCGTTGCATGTCTTCCTTGGGCTCGCCCACTGAAAGCCCACCTATCGCTAACCCGTGAAAATCTAATTCATTCAGACCCGCTAACGATTCATCGCGTAAGTCTTCAAACATACCGCCCTGCACTATCCCAAACAGCGCGTTGGGATTTTCTTCACGCATAAATTCATCCTGCGATCGCTTAGCCCAACGCAAGGACATACGCATCGACAGTCCGGCTTCGTCGCGCGTTGCAGGCCTGCCGTCAATTTCATACGGTGTGCATTCATCAAACTGCATCACCACATCAGAATTCAACACGCGTTGTATCTGCATAGAGATTTCAGGCGAAAGAAATAATCGGTCGCCGTTAATGGGTGAAGAAAACTTCACACCCTCTTCGCTGATTTTTCTCATCTCTCCCAATGAGAACACCTGAAAACCACCCGAGTCAGTTAATAAAGGTTTGTTCCATCCTATGAATTGATGCAATCCACCAAACTCACGTATCGTCTCCAGACCCGGACGCAACCAAAGATGAAAGGTATTACCTAAAATAATTTGCGCACCGATTTTTTCCAACTCCAGTGGTGACATGGCTTTCACCGAACCGTAAGTACCCACTGGCATAAAAATCGGCGTCTCTATCGTGCCGTGATTTAACTCTAAACGTCCACGTCGTGCGTGACCATCGGTATGTAACAGGGTGTACTTCATGAGTGGGTATTCCTTTCCAGCAGCATCGCATCACCATAGCTAAAAAAACGATAGCGTTGTGCAATGGCATGGGCATAGGCATCGCGCAGTTTCTGGTAGCCGGCAAATGCAGATACCAACATCAAAAGCGTCGATTTAGGTAAATGGAAATTCGTAATCAAGCGCGTAACCGTATGAAATGTATAACCTGGCGTAATGAATAAGCGAGTGTCGTTACTTCCTGCGATTAAGGTCCCGGATGACGATGCCGACTCCAGAGCACGCAAACTGGTTGTACCCACAGCCACTACGTGTTTACCCTCCTGCTGTGCGACCCGCACCAGATCAACAGTCGCTTGAGGTATGGTGTACCACTCACTATGCATCTGATGCTCAGATAAATTTTCTGTACGTACCGGTTGAAAAGTACCCGCGCCCACATGTAAAGTTAATGTAGCCACCCGTATGCCTTTTGCTTTTAATGCATGCAAAAACGGCTCATCAAAATGTAGCCCGGCTGTGGGTGCGGCTACTGCACCGGGCGTCGTGGCATATACCGTCTGATAACGCTGCGCATCAAACTCATCGGCTTGATGATCTATATACGGTGGCAAAGGCAGGCTGCCGTAGCGCTGCATCAGCGCTAATACATCTTCAGGAAAAGTCAGCGTAAAAAATTCGCCGACTCGCTCACCGACGATGACATCAAACGCCTCGGCAAGTCGTATGCGCATACCCGGCGCAGGTGGTTTAGAGGCCCTGACCTGAGCAATAACTGTCATCGTGTTCAGCACCCGCTCAACCAGTACTTCCACCCGTCCACCGGTTTCCTTCACGCCAAAAAACCGGGCATGGATAACTTGCGTATCATTGAAAACAAGCACATCGCCGGCTTCAAGCGTAGATAAGACATCGGTAAACAGCCCGTCTACCAATCGGTCTGGTTTAACATGCAACAGACGTGACTGCGTGCGCTCTGTCAGTGGCGTCTGCGCAATCAGCTCAGCAGGAAGATTAAAATCAAAATCAGTAAGCGAATACATAGTCACGCGCAGCACTATCAAATGAAGGAAAGCTGCAACAGATAAGCAAAAGCCGGTATTCTACGCTGCGCCTGCAAACTCAGTCCTACATGTCCGCTACCAGAAAAAAAAAGACGCCTACGAAAAGTCTGCGCACCGTCGATAAGCTTGCTCGCCTTGGCCTGTCCACTGACATGTCCCTGGTGCTGCATCTGCCTATGCGCTATGAAGACGAAACCACCGTACTTTCCATAGGTGAGGCTATTCATCTGCACGGACAAGCCGTACAAGTCGAAGGCATAGTCACCGATTGCGATGTGCAGTATCGTCCGCGCCGACAATTAGTCGTAAAGATTGCTGACGAGTCCGATACCCTCACCCTTCGTTTTCTGAATTTTTACGGTAGTCAGGCCATACAAATGGCTGAGGGTAAACGCTTGCGTGTGCGTGGTGAACTTCGCCATGGCTTTTTGGGTAATGAGATGGTTCATCCCACCGTCAAAGGTGTTACACCCGAAGCTGCCCTACCCGACGCACTAACGCCGGTGTATCCCGCAGGTGAAGGACTCTCCCAAACGCTACTGCGCGCAGCCATTACTAAAGCCATGGCGCGCATAGACTGGAGCGACACCCTGCCGCAGGCGCTGCGCGAACATCTCAAGCTGATGCCTTTCGAACAAAGCATACGGCTGTTACACAACCCGCCTCCAGACATCGATGAACACGCACTGACCGAGCGTACCCATCCCGCATGGATACGCATGAAGTTCGATGAATTATTAGCGCAGCAGTTGTCCATGAAGCGCGCACAAATAGCGCGTCGCCAGCAAGGCGCCCCAGTACTTGCCAAGCCGGGCGCATTGACTAACGCGCTATCAAAGGTACTACCATTTACGCTGACTGCTGCCCAACAACGCGTATTGAATGAAATTCGCGCCGACATCGCCATGCCATATCCCATGCAACGATTACTGCAAGGTGATGTCGGTAGTGGCAAGACCGTGGTCGCTGCACTGGCAGCTGCACAAGCAATAGACAATGGTTATCAAACAGCCTTGATGGCACCGACTGAAATTCTGGCCGAACAGCATTTCCGAAAAATTGCGGGCTGGATGGAACCCTTAGGTATACAGGTCGCTTGGTTAACAGGCAGTTTAAAAAAACGCGAAAAAGAAGAAGCACGTGCGCGCATAGAATCAGGCGAAGCACAACTGATTATCGGCACGCATGCACTGATACAGCACGATGTGGAATTTGCCAAATTAGGATTAGCTATCGTCGATGAACAACATCGCTTTGGTGTAGCGCAACGACTCACGCTGCGTAATAAAGGTCTGGATAGTTTGCCGCATCAACTGATGATGTCTGCTACACCCATACCGCGTACATTGGCCATGACGTACTACGCTGATCTCGAAGTATCAGTGATTGACGAACTACCCCCGGGCCGCACCCCTATCGTCACGCGATTAATCGCTCAGGAACGCCGCAACGAAGTCATGGAGCGCGTGCACGCCGCTGCCAAAGAAGGCCGTCAAACCTATTGGGTGTGCCCACTCATAGAAGAATCTGAAGTCTTGCAGTTACAAACGGCGACTGACACCTACGCTGTACTTTCAGCTGCATTGCCGGATTTACGCGTAGGGCTAGTGCATGGCCGCATGAAGCCCGCTGAAAAACAAGCCGTCATGAGTGAATTTGCAGCAGGCGCGATAGATTTACTGGTCGCTACAACCGTCATTGAAGTAGGGGTCGATGTACCGAATGCTTCGCTGATGGTGATAGAGCATGCCGAGCGATTTGGTTTGTCGCAATTACATCAGCTGCGTGGTCGCGTCGGCCGCGGAGCCGCTGCCAGTGTTTGTTTGCTGATGTATCAGGGCCCATTAGGATCAATAGCAAAACAACGGCTGGCAATCATGCGCGAACTTTCTGATGGGTTTGAGATTTCCCGCCGCGATCTGGAAATTCGTGGCCCGGGCGAATTTTTAGGTGCGCGTCAATCTGGGCAAGCCATGCTGCGTTTTGCTGATTTAGAAACCGATACCTGGTTAGTTGAAACAGCGCGCGACATCGCTCAGCAATTATTACAAAATGATCCCGCCACAGTCTCAGCCCACCTGGAACGCTGGCTGGGCGCACGCGAAGATTATCTTAAGGTGTAACCACTATTTAATAACTAATAGCATCGTGGCGTACTCATCCACCTTGCAGACAACTGTGCGACACTAATCACATGACATTGACAGAACTGAAATATATCGTTGCCGTCGCCAGGGAAAAACACTTTGGCCGCGCAGCCGAAGCCTGCTTCGTAGCTCAACCCACACTATCGGTCGCCATTAAAAAACTCGAAGATGAATTGGGCGTAGCTATTTTCGAACGTGGCGGCACCGAAGTCAGCGTCACGCCTATAGGAGCGCAAATCGTTTTCCAGGCTGAGCACGTGCTCGAGCAAACTTCCCACATACGCGACATCGCCAAACAGAATAATGATCCGTTGGCTGGCCCTTTGCGTATCGGTGTGATTTATACGATTGCTCCTTATCTGTTGCCGCAATTGGTACCCACGCTAATTAACAACGTGCCGCAAATGCCGTTGATACTGCAAGAAAATTTCACGGTCAAATTAATTGAACTCTTGCGTGCGGGTGAGTTGGATGTGGCCATCATGGCTCTGCCTTTTAATCAGCAAGGTTTAATGGTGCAACCTGTGTATGACGAACCCTTTATGGTCGCGCTGCCGCGTCATCATGCCTGGGCCAAGCGTACGCATATCAGCACAGAAGAATTAAAAACTGAAACCATGTTGCTGCTAGGCGCAGGCCATTGTTTTCGTGATCAGGTATTGGAAGTTTGTCCGGAAATGTCGCGCTTTTCAACTGGCGGCAGCGGTATTGCCAAAACATTTGAAGGCTCGTCACTGGAAACCATACGACACATGGTGGCCTCGGGCATAGGTATTACTGTGCTTCCCAAAGCATCGGTACCCACTACCAATGACAGCCAGGACATGTTGCATTAC
>JAULVH010000195.1:11677-25778 GCA_032111105.1 Burkholderiaceae bacterium
ACCCGCTCCGTCGCGACGTGTGGTGATAGCCTGGCGCAAAAGTTACACGCGCGGTGCTGCGGTTGAAGCAGTGCGCCAAGCAGTACTCGCCTGCAAGCTTAAAGGCGTACAGATGTTGCCAGATGTCCCGCTAGAAGAAACATAATTTTTTATCTCATGAAATTTACTCCGCAGTCGATCCGTCATCGACTTGTGCTCTATGCAAAATTAGTCAGGCTACATAAACCCATAGGTAGCTTGCTGCTGCTATGGCCTACGTTATCGGCACTTTGGTTAGCTTCGGGCGGTATACCCGATATACAGCTGATAGTAATTTTTTCTGTAGGTACCATCCTGATGCGTTCCGCAGGATGCGCCATCAATGATTTTGCTGATCGCGAATTTGATCGTCACGTAAAACGAACGGCTGAACGGCCTCTGACATCGGGACAACTCCACGCCTGGGAAGCCATCGCTATCGCTGTTATTTTTTCGCTGATTTCATTGGCGCTTATTTTGCCGTTGAATTTACTTACGCGTGAATTATCAGTGCTTGCTGTAATAGTTGCTGGCAGCTACCCCTACTTCAAACGATTTTTTGCACTGCCTCAAGCGTACTTAGGTATTGCCTTTGGCTTTGGTATTCCCATGGCTTACGCAGCAGTTCAAAACAGCGTGCCTGTAGAAGCATGGGTACTGTTGATTGCAAATGTTTTTTGGGCATTGGCTTATGACACTGAATACGCCATGGTCGATCGTGATGATGATCTGAAAATTGGTATTCGTACTTCTGCCATTACCTTTGGCAAGCATGATGTGGGAGCTGTGATGCTTAGTTACGTCATTAGTCTTTGTTTGATTGCCGCCGTTGGTGCTGCTTCTGGTTTGGGCAAAGGATTTGCAGCAGGCATAGTAGTAGCAGCTATCATCGCCGGCTATCACTGGACACTCATACGCACTCGTGATCGCGAAGGATGCTTTGCTGCCTTTCGTCACAACAACTGGCTAGGTGCTGCGGTTTTTATAGGTATCGTGTTGGGTTAATCAGTTTTTTGCCTAATGCGGCACATCTACGCAACACATTCCTCTGTAACTCACACTTTCCTTGTCAGCCTAATTATCTACACCAGATAATCGCCGATGGTGTTGGCGTGATGGCTCTCGTGTAGTTCACGCTAATGATTCCCTGGCGCGATCTCACTTATCTTTCATGAACATCACTGAACTTTTGGCATTCAGCGTACGCAACAAAGCCTCTGATTTACATCTCTCTGCTGGTATGCCACCCCTGATACGAGTGCATGGCGATGTTAAGCGCATCAATCTTCCATCACTATCACAACAAGATATTCGGTCCATGCTCGATTCCATCATGAGCGCTGATCTTAGTAAGCGCTACGATGAATTACTGGAAGTTGATTTTTCATACGAGCTGCCAGGCCATGCCCGATTTCGCGTCAATGCCTTTCATCAGGATCGCGGGCCAGCCGCTGTGCTGCGAACCATTCCATCGAAAATTTTTACGCTGGCAGAATTAGATACGCCCAAGATTTTTGCAGAGCTAGCCCTCAGGCCTCGCGGCTTAGTATTGGTTACCGGCCCCACAGGCTCAGGCAAATCCACCACGCTAGCCGCCATGGTTAATCATATTAATGAAAACGAGCCAGCACACATACTGACGATTGAAGACCCCATAGAATTTGTTCATACATCCAACAAATGCTTAATCAATCAACGTGAACTCGGTCCGCATACCCATTCATTTGCTGCCGCTCTGCGTTCAGCGTTGCGAGAAGATCCGGATGTTATTTTGGTGGGTGAATTACGCGACCTGGAAACCATACGATTAGCTCTCACTGCGGCTGAAACCGGCCACCTGGTATTTGGAACCTTGCATACAGCGTCAGCGTCAAAAACCATAGACCGTATTATTGATGTGTTTCCTGGCGATGAAAAAGAAATGGTACGAGCGATGCTTTCTGAATCATTGCAAGCAGTGATCTCACAAACACTGTTAAAAAATGTAGAAGGTAATGGTCGAGTCGCTGCCCATGAAATCATGGTGGGCACACCTGCTATACGTAATTTGATACGCGAAGCTAAAATCGCGCAAATGTATTCAGCTATACAAACAGGATCTGCCGTGGGCATGCAAACGCTAGACGCTTGCCTGACTGATTTAGTGCGTCGACGTCGTATCAGTCTTGAGTCCGCCAAATCAGCGGCCAAGACACCAGAAAATTTTAGTTAATGAAGTAAGACGGCTCAGCTCTGGCCAAATTCCTTACCTAGCTCAGCACCACGCTGTGCTGCAGCTTTTAACGCTTTAATGATGGCCGCTTGCACAGCATCGTCATTCATCGACGTTAATGCAGCATAGGTTGTGCCGCCTTTTGAAGTAACGCGCTCGCGTAGCGTGGCCAGCGATTCATCGGACGCACTGGCCAATGCAGCCGCCCCCAGAAAGGTGGCCTGCGCCAGGCTGCGACCTTGCTCAGCGCTCAGACCCAATTCAACTGCGGCTTGCTGCATCGCTTCCAGAAAATAAAACACATAAGCTGGTCCGCTACCTGATACGGCTGTCACAGCATCGATTTGATTTTCTGATTCCAGCCAAACCGTCTGACCTACGGCACGCAAAATAGTGTCAGCGATCGTGCGCTGCTGATCCGACACGCCCGCTAAAGCCACCATGCCGGTAATACCCTGACCGATTAAAGCGGGAGTGTTAGGCATGGTACGAACGATTGCCTGATGCCCGCCCAACCAGCGCGATAAATCATCGGCACGAATACCAGCGGCGATAGAAAGTATCAATTGATTTTTTATAGAGGGCGCAATGCTAGCAGCCACTTCGTGCATCTGCTGAGGTTTAACCGCCAGCACTATCACATCTGCTGCGCCTACTTCAGCACCTGCAACCGCCGCAGTGGTTACAGCCCATTTTTTTTCTACGCTACTGAGCGTATCAGCATGTACATCCACCACATGAATCTGTCTCGCTGGAATAAGTTTGTCCGCCAGCCCGCTGATTAAAGCTTGCGCCATGTTGCCACCGCCTATGAAAGCGATTTTTAAATTAGTTTGCATAATCTCGTTTTCCAAAAATTGCTGTACCTATACGGACCATCGTTGCACCCTCCGCAATGGCGGCCGGCATATCGCCAGACATACCCATAGACAAGGTATCAGTGTGTATACCCATCTCAGCTAATTGTTTTTGCAATTCGCGCAGCAAAGCAAATGGTGCGCGTTGTAGTGCAGGGTCCGCTTCCGGTTCCGGTATCGCCATCAATCCGCGTAACTTAATATTAGGTAAGCCAGTAACAGCTTTAGCCAGTGCGGGTAATTCTTCAGGTGACACACCACTCTTGCTGGCCTCGCCACTCACATTCACTTGCAAACAAATATTTAGCGGCGCCATATGCTCAGGCCGTTGCTCGGATAAACGCTGCGCGATTTTTTCGCGGTCGACCGCATGCACCCAAGAAAAATTTTCTGCGATCGGGCGCGTCTTATTACTTTGTATCGGCCCAATAAAATGCCACTCTAGGTGAAGGTCCGGCCTGAGCTTATACACCTCAGCTAGTTTATTCACCGCCTCTTGCAGGTAATTTTCCCCAAAGCCGACTTGGCCAGCATCAGCTGCTTCAATCACGGCGTCAGCTCCGAAGGTTTTGGATACCGCCAGCAAAGTCACCGAGGCAGGTTCACGTCCGGCCGTTTGGCAAGATTGGTCTATGGCATGACGCACAGCAGCAAGTTGGGTAGATATCGACATAGCTTCGCATTATCGCTCAAGCGCCCTAGTCTGCAGGCAAGGCCCAGCCCTGCTAGTATCAGCGCTCTGTTTAGTTATGGAGATCCACATGAGTGACTTATATGCCGTCCCGGTACGCACCCTCGCTGGCGCAGACACCGATCTGTCTGCCTACAAAGGACACGTACTCTTAATAGTGAACACCGCCAGCCAATGCGGCTTCACGCCGCACTATGCGGGGCTGGAGACTTTGTACCGCCAGTACAAAGACCAGGGGTTGGTCGTGCTGGGTTTTCCCTGCAATCAATTCGGGGCACAAGAACCTGGCAGCGCCGCAGATATTGCTGCATTCTGTGAAAAAAATTACGGGGTTAGTTTTCCCTTATTTGACAAAGTCGACGTCAACGGCGCCAACGCCCACCCCTTATTTACGCTACTCAAAGCAGAAGCGCCCGGAGTATTAGGTACCGAGGGTATTAAATGGAATTTCACTAAATTCTTGGTAGGCCGTGATGGCAAAGTGCACGAGCGCTACGCCCCAACCACCACACCCGCCCAGCTGGAATCTGACGTCGCCAAACTCTTGGCCGCCTAAACTCTTTTCACACCGCAGGTAGTCTATTTTCCAGACTACCTGCCTCGGCACCACCCTCTCCTGCTCAACTTGTAATGCATAAATCAGCAAGAAATTGCAGGGTTTCCCCATATCTATTTTGAATCTGCGTTGAACTATAAGCGCAAACTGGTTACAGAACTCTCACAAATATTCAGCGCGGTATTGAATCAATTTCGCTAATCCCCGCCGCTGATTATTCAAATAAAAAGGAGACACAACCATGGTTCAGATGACAAACAGGCGAGACCGCCTGATGGGTAGCTTTTTGCCTAAAAAAAATGAAATACCTTACTTCACTCGGTCGAGTTTTATCGGTGAGTCCAATCAGTCTGCCTCACTTTTAATTTCATGAAGGAGACCTCACACCATGAATTATTCACAATTTTTAGATCTATGTCGTGATATTTCAACCGAACTGAATTTAGAGGATCTGGATGAGCTGGGATTGTCTAATTATTTAGAGATCGACGACATACCTATGGCATTTATTTTTGATGAACACTCAAATCCCGATCGAATTTTTTGCTATGTCGATCATGGTCCGATTGAGGATTCGCAGCGTCTTGATATTTACGACAACCTACTTACCCTTAATTTACTAAGCGGCACAAAAACTAATGGCATTTATGCGCTTGATCCTACGAGTGGCCATGTACTGTTTGTAGTTCATATTATGGATCTCGAACAGAGCGACGCCATCGTATTAGCCAATGATTTACGTAGCTATGCATCACGCGCCATCAGCCTACAAAATAATTTATTCAAAGGTGCTGCAGCGGCTCCCATAGCTGAAATTATGAGCCAGATTTTTGGTCAGCCAGAACAAACTCCACTCAACGAACTTGCATGAGGTAAAGCCATGTTGCCATCAAATACAGCACCGACCAATACGTCTAACCCTAAAGTAGTTCAAGGGATTTTTACTACAAATACAGAAACGCCCAGAAAAAAGTTGTCTGCGGATGACAACACACTCATCACTCGTAAAAAAAGGCTACGAGATGCGCATGCAAGTTCACCACAATTCAAGGTTAATCCAAAAAATAATAAAAATTCATCGCCGTTAGGTACTGATTCTCAAAAAACTTCCGGC
This sequence comes from Burkholderiaceae bacterium, assembly GCA_032111105.1. Taxonomy (GTDB): domain Bacteria; phylum Pseudomonadota; class Gammaproteobacteria; order Burkholderiales; family Burkholderiaceae_D; genus Pernthalerella. The sequence goes on from JAULVH010000195.1 coordinate 17,126, forward strand.
ACATCAGAAAAAAATAAAAGTCTTAAAAATTCATCGAATAGCAAACATTCAGACATTAAGGGTTCTGATCAGATTTCCTCAGATGATGAAGATTCAATCGTCAGCGATCCTGACTCCAGTGATGACGATCTCGAAAATTTGATGCCAGCCAAACTTCGGGAAAAATTTGAAGAAAAACTGATCCAGCCATCAACCAGACTCAAAAGAGAAGATTACAAGCGACAAGAACAAAAAGAAAAAGCTGCGGTGGAGGAAAAACGTATACGTAAATATGCGATGGATTTTGTTGCAGGCAGCTTACTCCAGTTGACGTCATTTGGCATCGGTGGCTTTGCAACGATAGGGACCGGAAATCCTTGGCTATTTCCGGTAGTGGTTCCACTTCTAAACGAATGGGTCGGTGAAAAACTAGCACAGTTAACCCGCAGCTCTACGATAGTTATTCCCGAAACTCAGCAATGGTTTGCCATACAGCGCCAATTAGGACATGCACTCGGCGATCTATTTGTGTGTTGTGCGAATAAAGATCCGAGTAAAAAATTTGAAATTAAAGTTAATGGCGAAATAAAAAAAGTAACTGCGGCTGAAGCTTTAAAGCATATGGGGCTTGTGGGGGGATTTAAAGCCTGGGGGAAAAATTTCCTAGTACGCGGGTTGCCGTTTGCTTGGTTCACCGCACTGTATGCTGTTCGCGATTGGCAATTGTATGACGCTCATGGTGGATATTTTTCTGGGAATGCCACCAAATGGTGTCAGTCGTTTACGCCTAACGCTAATTGCACAAACGTAGAACAACCTACCGGTTCCATTGACCCAGTCATGCTACGAACAGGGATTGTTTTTTTAGTTGGCATGCTCGCCGGGGCTGCAACTTCTTTAACCGGACAACTCATTGCATCACAACTGGCCGGCGCTGAAGAGAAGACTAATTTTAGTACAGATTACTACGTTAAAAAATTAGCTTATCTGGAGAGTCTTAAGGATGATATAAAAAAGTATATTGATAATCTAAATCCAAAAAACACATTGGAATATGAAACTGAATTATTTGCCGCTATTGATCTAGAAAAGTCTATCGACAAAGACATAAGCTATGTCAAGAATAAATCAAGCTTGTGGACTACTTTCCAAGCTGAAATCAATCTGGCCTCACAAAAAAAACGAGACTCCACAATGGTTACGCCAGAGTTCGGTGGTAAACGCATAGATATGGGCATGTCTATTATTGGCAAGATGCTTAGCCTAATCGCCTTTGCAGGAATCATTCAGAAATTTTCCCCTCAAATTCCTCAAACCAGTGAACACGACCAAATGCTCTCCTTGATCTTGCCGCCGCTTATGTTGATTTTCATTGCAGGCTATGCCCATCGCGATGATCTGCGCATCATTCCGCAGACTGTGTATGGCGCTGGCAAAGGCATCGTTCGTGCTTGTAAGGGATCCGCTAAACACGCACGTGGAAATGATCATTCAATGCAAGCAGAAAATGATCAGGTGGTGGATATGCAAGGTGCACTCAACGACGATAGTGAAAGTGATAGCGCTGAAGAAAAAGACGATGTGAATGAACCCCATCTATCAAGTGGACTCACCAATCCTGATGGAACACCTGTAGAGGAAGGCAATAAAAATGAAAGTGCCCACGTCAGATCTCAACATGATGCGGACGACGATAGCTTAGTCTAATACTCATCAGCGTTAAATGCAGCGATAGCTGAAAATCTTGATTAATTTCAGCTCATCGCTGCGTCAATCAACTCGATCCAATGCCTGACCGGCGACTCGGTGCCTGATTGCAAATGTGTCAGGCAACCGATGTTGGCCGATACAATCATCTCGGATTTAGTAGCCTGAAGATTTTTTAGTTTGTTATCGCGTAGCTGATAGGACAGCTCAGGCTGCAGCACAGAATACGTGCCGGCCGAGCCACAACACAAATGACTGTCTGCACACAAAGTCACATCTACGCCTACAGCACGCAACACCTCTTCTACCTTGCCACGAATTTGCTGACCATGTTGTAAAGTGCATGGCGGGTGATAAGCCACACGTTTTTTTATCTGTACTTTGTTAGCGAGTTCTTTCTGAAATGCTGGCAGGATTTCAGAAAGATCTTTGGTTAATTCTGAAATGCGCTGCGCACGCGCTGCATAGTGAGGATCATTTGCCAGCAAATGGCCGTATTCTTTTACTGTCACGCCGCAACCTGAGGCTGTCATTACTATGGCTTCTGCACCAGCTTGCACATATGGCCACCAGGCATCAATATTTCTACGCATATCATCCAGACCACCTGCCTGATCGTTCAGGTGATGACGAATCGCGCCGCAACAACCGGCTTTAGGTGCAACAATTAATTGCACTCTCAATGCATCCAACACGCGCGCAGTAGCGGCATTAATGTTGGGTGACATCGCAGGCTGCACACAGCCATCCAACAGCAACATCGTGCGTGCATGCGTGCGCGTAGGCCAGCGCCCTGCATCATGTGCAACAGGTACTTTGTTTTTTAATGCCTTGGGTAATAGTGGTCGAAAAAACTGACCCGCTTTCATTGCCGGTGTAAACAGCCATTTACGCGGCAAGGTTTCTTTTAATACGGTACGAATCAATTGCGTAGCAAATGGACGCTCCACTTGTTTTTCTACGATATCGCGACCGATATCTATCAGCCTGCCGTATTGCACTCCTGACGGGCAAGTACTCTCGCAATTACGACAGGTCAGGCAGCGATCCAAATGAAGCTGCGTTTTGGCAGTGGCTGGCTTGCCTTCTAAAATTTGTTTAATTAAATAGATACGGCCACGTGGACCGTCCAGCTCATCACCCAGTAACTGATACGTAGGGCAAGTCGCCGTACAAAAGCCGCAGTGCACACAGCTGCGCAAAATGGCGTCGGCCTCTTGGCCTTGGGGCGAGTTCTTAATGAAATCAGCGAGATTGGTTTGCATTTTTTATGCTCAGAAATCCGTATACATGCGGCCTGGATTAAAGATACCGGCCGGATCAAAGGTGTTTTTTAGATTGCGATGTATGCGGGCCACTGCGGGCTGCAATGGATGAAATACTCCCACTGATTTATCACCGCCTTTAAACAAGACGGCATGACCACCGGCTTTCTCAGCGACTGCGCGTATGGTTACGGCATCTGCATCTGACTTTAACCAACGCTGTGCACCACCCCACTCGATTAACTGCTCGCCTTTTAGCGTTAATGCAGGTGCGACGGTGGGTAAAGACAAACGCCACAATCCGTGTGTGGTGTCATTGAAAAATTCATGCGTTTGTTCGCGTACGGCATCCCAAAATGATTCTGATTCATTGACCGTTTCACCGCCCATACTGGTAATAGCAGCATCGACAGCAGCGCGAGCACCCGACAAACGTACAGTCAATCGGCCTTGATGCCAGCACGAGCCTGAAATCGGCAAAGGCTGTCCACCCCACACATTCAATTGGTTAAGCGCTTCTGCTTCTGACAGTGCGTATTGCAACGTATGTTGCGCAGTCGGACGCGGCAATACTTTGACAGAAACTTCTAACAACAAACCCAGCGTGCCTAATGATCCGGTCAATAAGCGCGACACATCGTAGCCCGCGACATTTTTCATGACTTGACCACCGAAATTAAGCACATCACCGCGACCATCCATTAGCACGGTACCGAGTACAAAATCTCGCACCGATCCCACTGCCTGCCTGCGCGGCCCGGATAAACCGGCAGCGACTATGCCACCTAACGTCGCTAAGCCATCAAAGCGCATAGGTTCAAACGCTAACATCTGTTTTTGTGCAGCGAGTGCTTTGCCAATTTCACGCAGGGTTGTGCCAGCACGCGCTGTGACGACTAATTCTGTCGGGTCGTAGGAAACTATGCCGCTGTAGGCACGAGTATCGAGCAACTCACCTTCAACTGATTGCCCATACCAATCTTTGGTACCGTTACCGCGTATACGCAAAGGGGTTTTAGCAGCGCTTGCAGAAATAATCTGCTCTTTAAATGCCTGTAGTGTCTGATCCATTTTTAATTTTTTGATTATCAGAAACGTGGCAAATCGGGAAACTTCATTTGTCCAGAACGAACATGCATTTTGCCGTACTCAGCGCAGCGATGCAGTGTGGGAATCGCTTTGTCGGGGTTCAGCAAAAACGCGGTATCAAAGGCTCGCTTTACACCAAAAAAGGCTTCACGTTCTTCGGGAGCGAATTGCACACACATGGAATTAATTTTTTCTATGCCGACCCCGTGTTCACCAGTAATCGTGCCACCGACCTCTACACACAATTCAAGAATCGCTGCGCCGAATTTTTCTGCGCGATCGAATTCACCCGGTGTATTGGCATCAAAAAGGATTAACGGATGCAGGTTGCCATCGCCCGCATGAAACACATTCGCACAGCGCAAGCCATATACTTTTTCCATATCGGCGATACCCAGCAATACTTTGGCTAAATGCTTGCGGGGTATGGTGCCATCCATGCAGTAGTAATCTGGTGAGATACGTCCGGCCGCAGGAAAAGCATTTTTACGGCCAGACCAAAACCGCATACGTTCCGCTTCATCACGCGACACAGCAATGGCGGTTGCGCCCGATGATTTCAATACCTCGGTCATGTGCGCGATTTCTTCTTCAACTTCTTCTGGTGTGCCATCGGATTCGCACAAAAGAATCGCTTCAGCATCGATGTCATATCCGGCTTTAACAAATGGCTCAACCATGCGTGAGCTGGTTTTATCCATCATCTCTAAACCAGCAGGAATGATGCCGGCAGCAATCACATTAGCAACGGCATTACCACCTTTAACCACATCATCAAATGACGCCATAATCACGCGCGCTGCCTGCGGCTTAGGTACTAATTTAACCGTCACTTCGGTAACTACACCGAGCATGCCTTCAGAACCAATAAACACAGCAAGCAAATCAAAGCCGGGCGCATCAAGACCTTCACTGCCTAGTTCAACCACGTCACCTTCTATTGTGATCATACGAACACGCAGGACGTTATGCACAGTCAGGCCGTATTTCAAACAATGCACACCACCAGAATTTTCAGCGACATTGCCGCCGATAGAGCATGCAATTTGTGATGAAGGATCGGGCGCATAGTACAAGCCATGAGGGGCGGCTGCTTCAGAAATTGCCAGATTACGCACGCCAGGCTGAACCACTGCCGTGCGCGCATAGGCATCGACTTTAACGATGCGATTGAGTCGCGCTGTTGATAACACTACGCCATCAGCAATCGGCATCGCACCACCCGACAAGCCCGTACCCGCACCGCGCGGCACGATTTGCACTTGCAAACGGTGACACACCTTTAATACGGCAATGACTTGAGATTCATTCTCGGGCAACACCACGACCATGGGTAACTGACGATAGGCAGACAGTCCATCGCATTCATACGGACGCGTATCTTCTTCATTGAAAAGTACAGACGCCGCAGGCAGCACCGCACGTAATGCGGATACGACTTCGCGTTGACGAGACAAAGAAAAAGCAATTTCAGCCGGAGCATTCATAGGGGTTCCTGTGGGCACAAGCACGCTTGTGACATCGATAGCTCTAGTGTAACGAAAGCTAAGAGATCAAAGCCGGGAATTGACAGCATTTCCGCTGAAAAGCTTTGAGGTTACTGATGAAAGTTTTTACTGATGAAAATTTTTACTGATGCGGCAGAGTTATCTTTGCCTAAGTGAGGGCGGCCTGATGATTTGTGATCAGTCAGGCATTTAGGAAAGTTTCGTGTAACCAATGCAAAAAGGTGACAACTTCGGGTCGCTCAGTCACCTGTTTTTCATACACCAAGTAATAAGCATGAGGAGGTGTCGCTGTTTTCATATCAAACAAGCGAACAATTTCACCACGGGCAATCATCTCGCGCGCGAAATGTTCACGCGTTAATCCCACGCCATGACCGTGTTTCACCATCTCGAGTAGCAGGCCTAAATCATCAACCCGCAAACCGGTGGATGGCTCAGGCCAATCCAGACCGGCCGCCTCAAACCAAGGTTGCCAAGGTTCGAGTGCCGAACGAAGCAAGGTGACGTTTTGCAAATCCTCAGGCTTCGTAATTGGATCAAGCTTTTTCAAGTACTCAGGACTGGCTACCGCAAAGGTTGGCTCTGAAAATAATTTTTCGCATTGCAGGTTTGGGTACTTACCCGGACCAAACCTTACTTCGAGATCACTTTCGGCCAGCGAGAGGTCATACAGCGGTACTGATAAATAAATTTCTAACGCGATATCGGGATGCTGCTCTGCAAATGACGCCAAACGAGGAACGAGCAAATAGCGCGCAAATGTCGGTGGTAGTGTGAGCTTGACTCGAGGTTGAACTGACGCCGCGCGACGCGGCATAGGAAAATCGGTAAGTGTACGCAGCGCCTGACGCACTACATCAAGGTAACGCCTACCGAATTCGGATAATCCTACATTCCGTCCATCGCGTAAAAATAAGCGTTCGCCGACAAACTCTTCCAACAAACGGATGCGGTGTGACAACGCAGAGGGCGTAATGCACAGCTCTTCAGCGGCTAACGCAAAAGAGCCATGACGCGCTGCAGCTTCAAAAGCTGAAAGCGCATGAACCGGAGGAATTCGTGTTGCCATAAATAGGGGGATTCAGCGGTGAGGCTGCGTTACCAGCGGATGACTTTACCCGGATTAAAAATATTGTTTGGATCGAGTGCATGCTTAATCGTTCGCATCATATCGACAGCACCTTCACCTGCTTCATGGATTAAAAAATCCAGCTTGTGCAATCCAATACCATGCTCACCTGTGCACGTACCATCCATAGCAATGGCTCTGTGCACCATACGCTCATTGACACCCTCTGCGCGCGCAACATCACTAGGGTCGGAAGGATCGACTAGCATCTGCACATGGAAATTTCCATCACCCACATGGCCGACGATGCCATAAATAATATTCTGACGATCGCAATCAGCTTTGGTTTCAAGAAGACATTCCGTTAAGCGCGAAATAGGAACACAGCAATCAGTAGAAATAGCACGTGAACCGGGGCGCAATTGCAGTAAAGCGAAATACGCGTTGTGTCGCGCCTGCCAGAGTCGGGTGCGATCTTCTGGGCGCGTTGCCCATTCAAAGCCTATCGCTCCATGCTCATCGGCGATTTGCTGGACCACTTCAGCTTGTTCTTTCACGCCTTGCTCACTGCCATGAAATTCAAACAGCAGTAATGGTTTTTCAGGGAGCGTTAATTTGTCATGGCGGTTTAAAGCACGAACTCCGTTTTCATCAACAAATTCAACGCGCGCTAATGGCACGCCCATCTGAATTGCCTGAATAACCGTATCAACCGCATTAGCGATGGAGGTAAACGAACACACCGCTGCAGAGATAGCTTCTGGCTGAGGATAAATTTTGAGCGTGACCTCGGTAATGATACCCAGGGTTCCTTCACTACCGACAAACAAGCGAGTGAGATCGTAGCCTGCTGATGATTTTTTAGCGCGTGTCCCGGTCTTAATCACTTTGCCTTGCGCTGTTACTACGGTCAGGCCGAGTACGTTTTCGCGCATGGTGCCATAGCGCACCGCATTAGTTCCAGAAGCGCGCGTAGCGGCCATGCCGCCTATCGACGCATCAGCACCCGGATCTATAGGAAAGAACAGCCCCGTATCTTTGATTTCAAGGTTGAGTTGTTTGCGTGTGACTCCGGGCTGCACAGTGACCGTGAGATCTTCTGCGTTTAACGCCACCATACTATTCATCTGCGAGAGATCGATAGTTAAACCACCTTGCAGCGCAAGTATGTGGCCTTCTAGTGAGGTACCGGTGCCATACGCAATGATAGGAAAATGATACTGATTGCACAGAGCGACAGCTTTTGCTACGTCATCCGTGGAATGCGCAAATACCACCGCATCTGGCAGCATGGGATCATAAGACGACTCGTCGCGACCATGATGCTCGCACATGGCCTTAGTCGTAGACAAGCGATCGCCAAAGTGCTCACGCAGAGCAGCAAGCAACTCGGAAGGCATAGCGCGCCTAAGCGCATTCGGTGGGACAGGTTGATTCATCAGGCATCTCCGCAAGTTTGTTATTGTAACCTCGGGGCATAACTCTGGCAGACCCCCTTTCCTGACTATCTGATTGATTGCCCGGCAGCCTGCGAGAATTTCACGTATGCTCGCGCCACTTAGTTATCAATTTTCATAAAAATATGGGACACAGACTTTCCAAAATAGCTACGCGCACTGGCGACGATGGCACCACAGGCCTGGGTGATGGCAGCCGCACCGACAAAGATGCGCTCAGAATTCAGGCTATGGGTGATGTTGATGAACTCAACTCCCATATCGGCGTTTTGCTGTGCGATGAATTACCCGACGATCTGCGGCATGAATTAGTGACCATACAACACGATCTGTTTGATTTGGGTGGCGAACTGTGTATTCCGGGTTTCACCCTGATTCATGAAGCTCAGGTACTCAGGCTGGATGAATTACTCGCCAAATACAACGCTACCCTGCCGCCCCTATCCGAATTTATTTTGCCCGGTGGCTCACGCGCGGCTGCACAAGCGCATATATGCCGAACTGTCTGCCGCCGTGCAGAGCGCTCGATCGTATCGCTGGGTAAAGCCGAAGCATTAAATCCTCAGCCACGACACTTTT
>JAULVH010000196.1:0-6163 GCA_032111105.1 Burkholderiaceae bacterium
GCTGCGCTTGAAGCGCTACGTGATCGTTTACCACTGGGCGCGCAAGAAATACGCAGCGGCTTGGTCATGGTGGAATTGCCTGGTCGTTTTCAAGTCTTGCCGGGTCGTCCGCAAGTTATTTTGGATGTGGCTCACAATCCCCATGCCGCAGCTACCTTGGCTCAAAATCTAGACAACATGGGATTTTTCCCGTTCACCTACGCCATTTTTGGTGCCATGTCCGACAAGGATGTGTTGGGGGTTGTTACGCACTTAAAAGACAAAATAGATCATTGGTATCTCACCGAGCTGCCACTCCCTCGCGCAGCCGATACAGCTCAATTGGCTGACTGTCTTGAGCAAGCGGGAGTGCGCGAGAGCACCGACAAAAATTCCGAACGCAGTATTCGCCACTTTCCTAATCCTCAAGCAGCGTTTACAGAAGCTAAGGCCAGAGCCACTGAGAATGATAGAATTGCAGTCTTCGGATCATTCCTAACAGTCGCAGCAGTGATGTCTCTCAAGACGACTGATTGAACTTTACTTATTTCAGGCTTTTTTCAGGTAATTAGGCGATTCATTTTATGGGCTTGTTTTCAGGTTTAAGCAAAGGCAAGCAAGACGCCGACGATGAAGTTGACATTCCGGTCAGGCCCAGGCGTCGAAGTGCCAAGGCGCAGGATGAGCAGCCTTTAGACCCTATGCTGCCGGAAAAAAAGCGCGCACGCCGTCGGCTGATAGGCGCTACCGCACTGGTGCTAGCTGCGATCATAGGATTGCCTATGATTTTTGATTCTGAGCCCAAGCCACTGACCGACGATATCGCCATACAAATTCCATCCCGTGACAAACAGGGCGCCAGTACCAATGTCATGCCGCCGCTGCCTGAGCAGCCAGTAGAAACAAAGAAAACCGCGCCTACGCCAGCCAATAATGCAGTGAGCGACGTTAAACCTGAAGCCAGCGCAGGTGCTGTGCCAGTTCCAGCGCCAGCAGAAAAGGCTGCAGCAGCGTCCAACCTTAAGTCGGGCGGAGACAAAGCGGCAGACAAGCCAGCTTCTTCAACTGAAAAAGCAGCAACTACCCGGTTAGTCTTGCAAGTGGCCGCCGTGCCCAGCAAGGTTAAGGCTGATGAGTTGCAAGCTAAATTAAAGCAAGCGGGTATCAAGTCGTATTTACAAAAAATCACCACCAAGGATGGAGAGCGTTACCGGATACGAGTGGGTCCTTTTGGTAGTCGTGACGACGCAGAAAAAATGCGATTGCGGCTAACGAAAATGGGTCTCTCCGTAGCTGTGCAGTCTGTATAAGTTCTTTCATCTCTGGGTAGTTTTTTGAAGGAGTTAACGATGTGTGGAATTGTCGGCGTCGTTTCGCATGGTCCGGTCAATCAGATCATCTATGACGCTTTGCTGCTTTTGCAGCATCGCGGACAGGATGCTGCAGGGATTGCAACCAGTCATGGTAGTGCGTTTAGCATGCACAAGGCGAATGGTCTGGTACGTGATGTATTTCGTACCCGTAATATGCGTTCACTTCCGGGGAATTCGGGAATTGGACAATGCCGTTATCCAACGGCGGGTTCCTCGAGTGAAGAAGAAGCTCAGCCTTTTTATGTTAATGCTCCATTCGGTATCACGTTGGCCCATAACGGCAACCTGACCAATGCGGATCAATTAAAAATTGAAATGTTCCGTAATGATCGCCGACATATCAATACCGATTCGGATTCCGAAGTACTGCTTAATGTGTTGGCTCATGAAATCCAGCAAGCGACTTCTGGATTATTGCTCGATCCCTCGGTCATGTTTAAAGCAGTCGCAGCATTGCACAAGCGCGTGCGCGGATCCTATGCGGTAGTTTCTCAGATTGCCGGTTATGGCTTACTGGCTTTTCGCGATCCTTATGGAATACGGCCACTGTGTATCGGCTTTAACGATACCGATCGTGGCCCGGAATATGTCATCGCAAGTGAGTCAGTTGCGCTAGAAGGATTGGGTTTTCATTTTCTGCGTGACGTCATGCCAGGCGAGGCTATCTTCATCGATAATGATGGCAAGCTATACAACCAACAATGCGCAGAAAATCCAACGCTTAATCCGTGTGCGTTTGAATTTGTTTATCTCGCACGACCAGATTCAGTGATTGACGGCGCATCGGTCTATGCAACGCGCCTGCGTATGGGTGAGCATCTGGCTGAAAAAATTCGTACACAATTTCGCGATGGTGAAATTGATGTGGTCATGCCTATACCTGATTCATCCCGACCAGCGGCGATGGAGCTCGCGCTAAAACTCAATTTGCATTATCGCGAAGGCTTTATCAAAAATCGCTACATAGGCCGTACCTTTATCATGCCCGGCCAAGGTGTTCGTAGCAAATCAGTGCGCCAAAAGCTTAATGCCATTAGTTCGGAATTCAAAGGCAAGAGCGTACTGTTAGTTGATGACTCCATAGTTCGTGGCACTACTAGTCGCGAAATAGTGCAGATGGCACGTGATTCCGGAGCCAAGCGAGTTATTTTTGCATCCGCTGCGCCGCCCGTGAAGTATCCCAATGTGTATGGCATAGATATGCCAACGCGCAATGAGTTAATAGCCTATGGGCGCACCGAAGAACAAGTGTGCCGTGAAATCACCGCAGACGCCTTGGTGTATCAAGATATAGAAGCGATGAAGCGTTCTATTACCGATGTAAATCCGTTGTTGAAAAAATTCGAGGCGTCATGCTTTGATGGTGATTACATCACCGGGGATATTTCGCGCGACTATCTCGATAAAGTCGAGTACGCCCGTCAACATCCTAAAGTCGTCATGGAAGACATCGTTAGAACACAGCTTAATCTGAACCTGGCACAAATTGAATAAACAGTTGATACCCAGGCAGGACAAGGGATTCCATGAGCGACGGAAAAAAATACGGCTTCACCACCACCATACTGCACAGCGACCGCCAAAAAACGATAGAGCATGGCTCGCTACACAAGCCTATCCATACGTCTGTGGCTTATGGATATCGTGATGCACGTGAACTCGCTGAGGTTTTTCAGGGAAAAAAAGCAGGCTACCGATATGGTCGTCAGGGTAATCCTACGGTGTCTGCCCTCGAAGACAAAATCACACGCATGGAAGAGGGCGTCTCCACGCTATGCTTTGCAACTGGCATGGCCGCTATAGGCGCTTTAGTACAAGCGTTATTGCGTGCCGGTGATCACGTTGTTTCTTCCTCTTTTTTGTTTGGCAATACCAACAGCTTTTGGCAAACAGTCGATCTGCAAGGCATGCCTGTTAGCTTTGTTGATGCAACCGATGTAGCTAATGTAGAGCGCGCGCTGACGCCTCATACCCGACTGGTATTTGTTGAGACTATCGCTAATCCACGAACACAAATTGCGGATCTTGAGCGTATCGGCACCTTGTGTCGTGAGCGTGGAATTCTCTTTGTGGTTGATAACACCATGACCTCGCCTTACCTGTTTCGTCCCAAAGTAGTGGGCGCAGGACTGGTCATCAATGCACTGACTAAATCGATAGGCGGTCATGGCAATGCCTTGGGTGGAAGTTTGACCGACACCGGGTCGTTCGACTGGAGCGGCTATCCTAATATTGCAGATACCTACAAGCGCTTCGCGCCACAGCAGTGGGGCATGGCGCAATTGCGCGCCAAAGCATTACGCGATTTTGGTGGCGCGCTAGGTCCTGAAGCTGCGCATCATTTAGCGGTGGGCTCCGAAACCATGGCGTTGCGCATAGAGCGTGAATCATCAACAGCGTTGGCCTTAGCTAGCATGTTGTCAGCCGATGCGCGAGTCGCTGCCGTGTACTACCCGGGTTTGCAATCACATCCTCAGCATGCACTCGCAACGAAATTATTTCGTGCTTACGGTGGCTTACTTAGTTTTGAATTAAACGAAGGTATCGATTGTTTTGATTTCCTCAATCGCTTAAAGCTTGCTATACCTGCTAGCAATTTGGGTGATACGCGTACCTTAGTTATACCAGTCGCGCACACGATTTATCACGAGATGGGGCAGGCGCGTCGCGCGAGCATGGGCATTTCAGAATCGTTGATACGCGTCTCAGTTGGTATAGAAGATACCGACGATTTACTGGAAGATTTCAGGCAAGCACTGCAAGGCTAATCAGCTAGCTGATCCTAGCTGTAGTTGAGTAGTGAAGACGCTATCTCATGGCCCCAGGGTTTGTGCACGTTGGCGACTAAGCCAACTAACCCCAGCGGGCATAGAGAATTTTTTCAGTTGCTCGATCAATGCATCAGGCTCAGTCTGAAGAATTAATAAATCTCGGTGTTCAGGGCGCAAAAAACCTTGTGCTGTTAGCTGATTGAGAAACTCAATGAGTTTGTCGTAAAACCCATCAACATTAAACAAGCCAACGGGTTTTTCATGAAAACCTAATTGAGCCCACGTAAGTGCCTCGAATAATTCCTCCAGAGTGCCTATACCACCGGGCATCGCAATAAATCCATCAGCGTGCTCCGCCATGAGCGCTTTGCGTTCATGCATGTCTTTAACGACAAAGAGTCGCGTTAAACGATCATGACCCACTTCGGAGTCCATTAATGCTTTTGGAATCACACCCGTGACTTCGCCGCCAGCATCGAGCACCGCATCAGCAACTATCCCCATCAGTCCTACATGTCCACCGCCATAAACCAGCGATAAATTGTGCTCGACCAGCGTGCGGCCTAGCGTCCTCGCTGCATCGGCAAAGACAGGATGGTTTCCTATCGAAGATCCGCAGTAGACGCACACGGAAAGAAATTTTTTGGTCATGTAGTTTTAATCGGTGGAGTGAAAATCACAATTGCCATCGCCAGCCCTGTTTTGTATAAATCAGAGATGCATTAACTTTTTCGCATCTTTCATTCTTGAATACTATTATTGTTATTAAAGAAGTAAATTCGTTCCATTATGATGCGAGTACCGTATAATCTGGACACTTTAATACTGCATAGCCTTCATCGCAACTGATGAGTACAGAACCTAAACTCTCCTTTAAGCAGCAGCAATTGATCGTTCGCGAGAACGCAATCGTTGATGCGACCAACAATTTGTTGGCGAAAAAAGGCTTTGAAATGATGACCATGGACGAGGTTGCGGCCGAGGTCGGCATTGCCAAAGCAAGCCTCTACAAGCACTTTCCGTCCAAAGAAGCATTGGCCGCAGCGGCCATGATTCGCTTGCTTGAAAATACATTAGCTTTTGTTCGTGGGCTCTCATCTGAACAAGCTGCTTTTGGTCAGTTAAAAAGCATATTGCAGTGGGCGTTAGAAATTCGCATGAAGGGTGGTTTGCCCACATTGCCAACTGAGAACACCAGCCTGCGCGAAACGTTATTAAACAACACGCGCTACATCAATCGTTTGATGGACTTAAATGAATTGATGGGCCAGCTGATTGAGCAAGCCAAAGCAGACGGCACGATACGCAAAGATTTACCGACAGAAGTTGTGCTGTTTACGATCTACGCTCGTTCATGTGATCCAACACTAGATTACCTTCGTATGGGTGACCAATACAGTGAAGATCAGGTGATTGAGTTTTTAATGTCGACGTGTTTCAGCGGCCTGTAACAACTCTCAGCATTCTGTAGTTCATCAACATCTCTCCAGAGATTTTTAGTTTTGAATCTCTTTGAGCTGAGCGTTTGTATACTCATTCCCGATTATTCATCGTCCAAAGACTGACTGGTGTCGATTGTTTTTCCAGGCACAGTCACCAGCCGTGTGCCCACCAGGCGATCATGCGGAAATTGATGATCTGAATCCCATCGTGTCGCTGCTGCCCAAAGAATAAAATTCAATGCAGGCATCAATAACATCATCCATCCGCGAGCCCCTGAAAAATGTGACACGGCCATGCCGGGCACTATCGCTAACCAGCACATCGCATAGCGCGTCAGAGCGCGTTTCCAGGTCACCGGCAAGCCTTGCTTGTCGACTAATCGTATAGCCCAGGTTTTCATCGCCAGCGTCTGACCGCCGTGGGTCCAGAACCAGCAAAAATACATACCCAATACAACAAACAACCAGTCTTGCAGCGCGCCTCGCAAGTACAGCGCATGCTTTTGTTCAAGCAGAACAGAAAAAAGCCATGTGGCGACAAACAGTACGCCAAATACCAGCATAGCCTCATAGATCATACAAAACAGTCTATGTTTCA
>JAULVH010000197.1:0-4653 GCA_032111105.1 Burkholderiaceae bacterium
GGCCTGGTCATTACCCTCGGGAGAACCTTCGAACTGCATACCGATTTCCAAAGGCTCTGGCAAAAGCTCGCGCGGCTCAATTTTTACCAGAGTGGCATCATATTCACCGAATGCATCCACGGGCTCAACTTGGAGCACGACTTGATACCCAGCCGATTTGCCGTCGAGTGCCTCTTCAATCTTGGGTAATGTGTTTTGATAGCCCCCGTGTAGGTAGACCATCGGCGCCTGACTTTCTTCGATCAAATTACCCTGCGCATCACTTAATTTGTAGTGCAGCGTAACGACCGTATCTTTGCCGATTTCCATCATGATGTCCTAAAAAATTAAACCATTTGAGATTATAACCGCCGTACTCAGTACTAGCTAAAGAGCGACAGCCAAATGAAAAGACCCAACCTAATCCGGGTCGCTATAATAAGTTCATGAAAACTCATTCCCTACTTGGTTCAATTACTACTGAAACTTTCTTGCGCACCTATTGGCAAAAAAAACCTTTGCTAATACGTCAGGCTTTTCCAGGGTTGCAACCACTGCTTACTCGCCAATCCCTGTTCGATTTGGCAGCTCAAGAAGATGTCGAAGCGCGATTGATAAGTCAAACTGGTAATCGCTGGAGCATGCAGCACGGCCCCATCGCCAAACTCCCATCTCTACACAAAAAACAATGGACGCTCTTAGTTCAAGGCGTCGACCTGCACGATGATAAGGCAGCAGAATTACTTCATCAGTTCCGTTTTATTCCAGATTCTCGACTCGATGATCTGATGATTAGTTATGCGAGTGATCAAGGCGGCGTTGGAGCCCACTTCGACTCTTACGATGTATTTCTGTTGCAGGCCCATGGCCAGCGTCGTTGGCGCATCGGTGCGCAAAAAGATCTCAGCATCAAAGATGGCTTGCCGCTAAAAATTTTAGAGAACTTTATACCCCAGGAAGAATTTGTACTTGAACCCGGCGATATGCTCTATCTGCCGCCCCATTACGCGCATGAAGGCGTCGCCCTGGGTGAGTGCATGACCTATTCGATAGGTTTTCGTGCGCCCTCATGGCAAGAGCTGGGTCAGGCCTTACTGCAATACAAAGAAGATACGCTGGAATTGACCGGTCACTACACAGATCGGGGGCTTAAGCCGACTAAGCATCCGGCTCAGATTGGAAACGACTTGTTTGATAAGGTCAGCAAGGAATTGCAACGCGTACGTTTTACCAAAGACGATATACAAATCTGTTTAGGTGAGTATCTTTCTTCGCCTAAATCCTCGGTGATTTTTGATACGCCCGCACGAGCCGTAAGTGCCAAACAATTTTCTGCCCGATTGAGCAAAAAAGGGATTAAGTTGCACCGCAAAACTCGTATGCTTTACCGGGGTAAATATGTTTTTATTAACGGCGAATCCTTCCTGGTCGCCGGCAAAGATCTGACCTGCCTCAAAGCACTCGCAAATCACCGATTGCTTGCATCAAACTCACTCTTACTTGCCTCAAATGATCTCATTGATAGCCTTCATCACTGGTACAAGCTGGGCTGGCTGGCTGATCCCGATAATTAGTTTTCAAAGATGAAATTTAATCCGCCAATAAATTTATTTCGGCGCTGGTAAATTCCAAAACATAAAGTTAAGGAAATTTAGCCGCATAAAACGCAATATTGCTTATTAAAGCACTTGCCAGCTTTTCAATTAAGCCAGTATAATTTCCGGTTAGGAAGTTTTGTATTGCGGCAGTGCGTCAATTCGTACTGATTATTGTATAAAACGACCTGAACGTGCGATAACTACCGGTAGTTATTAAACATATTTTTTAGCTGTATTCTTATTATTCAACTGAAGGAAAATCATGAAAAAATCGCTGCTGATCGCTTCCCTGCTGGCTCTGGCTCTGGCTGCTTGCGGTAAGAAAGAAGAAGCTGCTGCGCCAGCTCCTGCTGAAGCGCCTGCTGCTGCTGCACCTGCTGCTGAAGCTCCTGCTGCTGCTGCACCTGCTGCTGCTGAAGCTCCTGCTGCTGCTCCAGCTGCTGAAGCTCCAAAAGCTGAAGAGAAGAAGTAATCTTCATCTGCACCACAAAAAAGCCGTCCTAGTGACGGCTTTTTTGCTTTTAGAGCGGCTGTATCTACTGCCAAAATTATGGCAAACCAGTGCAGCTGTAGGATTTCCTTAGCAGTCCATCCAATCAAATCCCTGATCCTGTCCTGCGATCACGACTTCCACTTCCTTGTCGATGACTTTATCGATCTCTTTGCGAACCAACTCTGGTGTATTGTTTTTCTTCGATAGATGCGCAGCTACTAAACGTTTTAGTTTGCTGCGATCCAGAGACGCTAGTAGTTGCGCCGAATGTTCATTTGAAAGATGTCCTAGTGGACCAGCTATGCGGGATTTAAGAAACGGTGGATAGGCTGAATTAGCAAGCATCACGCTGTCGTGATTGAACTCCAGCAGCAGTGCATCACAGCCCGACAAAGCCGCCGTAACATGCGGTGTGGTTTGGCCTATGTCAGTTAGCACGCCTAGCTTGCGTACGCCATCGGAGGCTACAAATTGCAAAGGCTCGCGCGAATCATGGGGCACGGTATAGGGTCGGATTTCTAATTCGCCGATGACCAGCGCATCACCATCCCGGCAGAAGCGCACATCAACGCCTTCGGAATCGCTACGGGCAGCTTCCCACGTTCCATGGCTTAGCCATACTGGTAACTTATAACGACGCGCCAGCTTGAAGACACCGCCTATATGGTCTGAGTGTTCATGCGTGACTAAAATACCAGCCAGCTCTGACGGACTCATTTCTAAGCGCGCCATACGCTTTTCTACTTCGCGCGTCATAAAACCACAATCAAGCATGACGTGCGTGCTCGATGCTCCAGAGCCAGCGGAAATTAGGAGTGCGTTACCGTCACTCCCACTGCCAAGGCTAGCGTATCTCATACACGGCTTTCTGGTAACAACCTGTAGTCGGCCAGGGAAGTGTGGCGACTATTTGAGCTGATCGTTCAACAACGAGAGTATGCGATCTGAATTCGAACTGGTTGCAGGCTCGCCCTGCTCATCCAACACACTCACACGCGTCGTAGTCTCACTGACAGACTTAACCAAAACCCGGTACCGCTGCGCGCCTTTTTTGTCATCCTTGGAACTGAAAAGGCGGCTGAAAAATCCTGGCTCACTTTTTTTCATTTCTGCGTCAGCGACTTGATCGATATAGCGAACAAAATAAAGTCCGCGCGTACGATCACGATCTTCAACAGTAAATCCTACGCGATCAAGCGCCAGTCCAACTCGACGCCAGGCACGATCAAAACCTTCATCAACCGCCAGGTGAGAACCTGCTGAGTCTTTAGAAAGTTTGGCGCGATCAGCCGATGGCTTAGCGCCTTCCACTGCGGCTTTAGCAACTGTAGGTTTGCTATCGTTGCCCAGACGCGCCATCAGACGACTAAGAAATTCAGCTTCCAGCTCTGGGTCGGATGGACGACTAGTCCATAGCGTTTTTTCTTTCATCTGTCCGGCAACAACTTCGGCAGCACCACGATGACTGATGTAAATCTCAGTTCCACCGTCTGGCGTACGCTCTAAACGCGTACGAAATTTATCGCGCTCTCCAGTGGAATAAACTGAATCAAATACTTTGCCTATCGTATTACGTATGAAATCCTGCGGAATCTTGGCGCGGTTTTCGGCCCAATCGGTTTCCATCACACCCGCTTCAGGTGTCTCGACTGCCAACAAGAAACCACTTTCTTGCCAAAATTCTTTAATACGCGGCCAAAGTACATCGGGAGCTTGTTTGCTCACCAACCAGCGCTGACCACCTGCGCGTTCGACGCGTATGCCTGCAGATGGATCTGACGAAGGAGCGATTTTTCCTTCCACTTGTTTTGCACCTGCAGGAGCACGTTCTGCATTAAATGATGAAGCCGTCGCAGTTCCTCGTGCGTTTTCACCCACGGCATAGCGACTGTCTCCTTTGGACTGTGTCAGGTCAGGCGGAATTTCAAGTTTAGCGCCAGCATTACTGACCTTACCTACACTTTTGTAATCGATTTTTTCTGGCTCCAGCATCTCGCCCACAGAGCTGCAGCCAGACAGGGCTATCAACGCAAAGGACAGTAAACAAGCCGCGCGGCGGCAAGGGATCATAGTACGAGTGGCTAGAGTCATCATGAGGGGAATTTCAGTGAAAATTTTTGAGAAGAGATTTACAACAGCCTGCCTGATCTAACGATCTGACATAGCGTAACTGTACGTAAAAAAGCTATCAACGTATCGGAACCAACAATAAATTTGTGCACGATTGTAGTTGCATGGAACATAGCAAATTTAGAGTATGCCTGACTCATGCAAGGCCGAACGTACAGCATCGTGATGCGCACTACCCAAGGGCACCAGCGGCAATCGGATACCTGTTTCAATCAAGCCCATCTGCACCAGCGCCCATTTCACCGGTACCGGGTTAGGCTCTGTGAACAAACGATTATGCAGCGGAATCAATTTATTGTTAATGGTAACGGCGTCTGCAATGCGCCCTTCCATGGCAGCTACACACAGATCGTGCATCGCACGAGGCGCAACGTTTGCAGTGACAGAGATATTGCCTTGACCACCGCAAAACATAAGTGCCATCGCAGTCGCATCATCACCGGAATACACAGC
>JAULVH010000198.1:0-5733 GCA_032111105.1 Burkholderiaceae bacterium
GGGAAATCGAACTCCAAAAAACTGGAACCACCCAAAGAGCAGGGAAATGTCTGGTCATGCTGGCGAATTTGGGCGGCAGGCCGGTCGAGATGATTTTATTGCGAGCGCGAGGGAAGCTGGCTAGGGTTCGAGATGCCAAACTCATCAGAGGTCTTATCGAGGCAGACCAAATGGCTTCGGTTACCAATGAAATTGAAGCAGAGACTCGCTAGTCAGAAAGCTTCAGACGGCATCCTGCCTGCGGTGTTTAACATTTATTCGCGCCACACTCTATCTGGATACTAAACCAGTGAAATCTTCTCGCAATCAATCCTTGGTCATCATCATTGTTGGGTTGGTGGGCTGCTTATTGACATCCATGGCTGGTATTGCATCGGTAATGTATTTCCGAGGATGGGCCGCCTCAGGCGGATGGCAAGAGTGGCTAAACCGACTTAGCATCGCTTATCCGGCTGCATCCGTAGTTGTCCTCGCCATATTTCCTTGGCTGGTTCCTCGGCTGTCCGACATCATGGAGCGGCTTTTAGAAAGAACTGAGCAGATGTCTTCGCAGTAATCATTTTGCCGATATATTGAATGGCAATGGCTGCAACCCAAGTCCCTCCTCGATCCCCTTAACAGCATCTATTAGCGCTTGCAATGACTGATTCAAAGCAGTAAGCGCCTCTGCATCCATGCTTGTTAAAGCATGAGGCAGGATACCGCGCGTCGGTTTGGGTGCCTTTCGGAGCAAGCGGTTGCCAGCAGGCGTCAGTACTAGCAGGGTCACACGCCGATCCTTTTGGTTGGGAACTTTAGCAATCAATCCTTTCTGTAGCAGACCATCGACCAAGTTACTCACAGTGGACTGGTGGACCGCCATTCGAGAAGTTAGATCACCAACACGCAGGTAGGGTGTGTCACTTAACTCCGCCATCAACCATAGTTGTGCACCGTTCACGCCACACTGCCTCTCGATAGACGAAGAGTGTTTCTGCGCAAAACGAACAATCTGCCGAATCTTCTTTAATGGTTCAAGATGGGCATGGTCGACCATCTCTTTCCTTGCAAGGGCATTCTTTTTCATAAATATTATCGAAAGATTTCGTAACTGATCTGAGTCGATAAAAAAATCATCAAGACAAAAAACCAAACTTACCGTTTTGTCGAAAACGCTCTATCGCATAATCTACTATTCCCTCAACTCCACCGCGATCAGCAAATGCATCCCGCAGGAAGCTTGCATCACTACCGTCGTTCGCAACTTGATAGATTTGTTCAAGCGCATCGGAACAACGCAATTCTTCCGCCTGAGGCTGAATTCTGCGTAAAGTAGCTAAGATATCTTCACGCAGCGTGATCTGCTCGTGCGACTTTGGGTTCACCAAAGTCCCATCTAGCCCGAAGCGACACGCTTGAAACCGATTATAGTTGTACACAAGATAATCATCCTCAGTGGGGTCAGGTTCGGGGCGCTGGAGCAGATACATACACAAGGCTTGAAGGTAGCTTGCCAGCGCTGCGGCGCGTTCCACCGATAATGGTGTGTCACAAACTCTCAGCTCGATCGTGCCATATTCAGGTTTGGGCCGAATATCCCAATAAAAATCCTTCATGCTTTTAACGATACCGGTATTTTCCATTTTTGAAAAATACTGTTGTTCAAACTCCTCCCAGCGCAAGAAGAACGGTGCCCTGCCACTGAGAGGAAACGCGAATACCGAGTTCAGCCTCGCTGAGTTGAAAAGCGTATCACTCCCCTGAACAAACGGCGATGATGCAGACAATGCGATGAAGTGCGGAACGTATCGATTCAATGCATGCAGCAAAAATAAGGCCTGATCCCCGCTCTCGCATCCGACGTGGACGTGCTGCCCAAAAATTGTGAACTGTTTAGTCAAGTATCCATACAAGACCGATACTTCTTTGAATCGTGGTTTGTTGAAAATTCGGCGTTCAGACCATACCTGAAACGGGTGGGTGCCACCCCCGCAAATACCAATGTTTAGACGGTCACCCGCCAAAACTAAGGTATCACGCATGTTCTGAAGTTGTGACAGTAGTGTTGAATACTCTGTATGAACGTCAGTTGCGATTTCTATCATGCTCTGCGTCACCTCCGGCGTTACACTACCGGGGAAGTGACGTCGACCTAACAATTCGAGCATGTCTGGACTTGCTGCAGCCAAGTCAAAATCGTTCAGACTTACTAGTTGCAGCTCCAATTCAACCCCAAGACTCAGCGACTTTGAAGTTTTGAATTTATCAATTGGCATATCTGCCCTACTTTGTTTGTTGAGTCTCGCCTGCCAAAATCAAGGACTGTTGAACGAAAATCGGCCCCAAAAGCTCCATGATGAACGCTGCAGCAGCCAGTGGCGCCAGATAGTCCAGTAGGTCGATTCCTATATGGCGAGTTTGCTCCGACACCAGAATTACAAAAGCAGAAATTGGTGTCATCGCCATTCCAACCAGCAATCCTTTTTGCCACGATATGCCACTCGGATGAGCAAACACAGTTACGCTGACAAGCTTGGTGACTAGTCTAACTACAATGATGGCGAACCCCAAGCCAAGCCCGCCTACAACTTGTTGCCATTCGAGCCTTGATGCAACAAATACGAACAACATTATAGAGAGCAGGTCTCCCAGAGTACCGAATCCCCTCTGGGACGAGCTCAATACAATACGCCTGCTGCGAGCCGACAAACCGAGAGTTAGAGCAGCCAAGATCGGCGACAGCTTTAAGCTGTGCGCCAAAATTACAAGAGAAACGACCGCGATCGTAAATGCGAGGGTACTGTCCTGACTTGTACGCTTGGTGAATCGGAGCAATCCCGCTATCAGAACGCCGAACGCAATGCCGAGCATGATTGACATGCTCACAATGACCAGGCTGCTATTTACAGCCTCACGTAGACTCCCTGACGTTCGGAACACCTCCAAGCCGACGATCACCTTAAAAAAGAATACCGCCATGACACAATTCAGGGCTGAAAGATGCAATATGCGCTCAGTGACTTGGCCCGAGCTTCGCTGCTCGTTGATTACTCTTACGATTGTCGCCGGAGAAGTAGCCATTGATAATGCGGCTACTAACAAGGAGGTGGAAGTTGTTTGATCAAACCAAGTCAGTAATGAATATACAGCGGCGAAAGTAGACAAGGCCTCAAAAATACTCGTGACACCGAGCCAAAGATTCGTGCGTAGCCAACCTAGATTTATTCTGTAACCACATTCGAACAAAATCAGGCCAAACGAAACATTCGCAAGTAATAACAGCGCCTCAGACTGAGTTTCTGGCAGTATCGCTGTTTGATTCGGCGCCAGGATAAAGCCAATTAAGGCATAAACACTAATTCTGGGCACCTTCAGCCGTTGATGCGCATATTCGCCCACAAGCCACGCGAGCAAAATTGTGATTGGCCAGGCAATTTCTGGAAGAATTGAATTCAATGGGTTCATATTCGTTGCTTGAGGATTGTTCGATTTGTTTCCGTCGCTTCAGCGGTCTTAGCATCTTCAGATAAGTCCATGAAGACCTGCAGAGTTTTTTGACATTAGCTCTGCTGTGTTTATCACCGGCGCAGATCTTCCAGCATCAAAATCCCCGACGCAGTTCCGATCCGCTCTGTGGGCCCAGGCCCTGCACAAACTGTTAGACATCCAACCGAGCTGCCTGGTGCTTTTTCGGCAACCCCTCTGGCATTAGATTATATTTGTCTAAATATTTTCATTGGTATATTCTGGACGCTAGGTAAGTTACGGTTGATTCCTCAGAACTTTATTGGAGGTGATTTCTATGAAAAAACAACAACTTATAGATGCCGAAACCTCCAAAGCTCTCCCAGAGGCAGTAGGTGACGCTACTTTAAGCCGGGATGTCCCTTGGGAGCCTAATAACGGCCTAAAGACGAGAAAAGCGCAGGAGTTTGTGTATGGCAGCGATGACGTCCTGCAGCACCGATGCAATCGCCAGCAAAGCACCCTGATATGTCGGGGCTAGCCCCTCTCTTAGTTAAAAGGTAAAAAAGCGAGGATCGGTTAGCGGTCGAGGGTACGCAGCTTACAAAAAACGATCAAGTAACTTTCTTGATCCGCGATCGAGCGCACGGATGTCATGAACGCGGTAGGTGACGCCATGGCTATCCGTGATGATGAGACCACCATCGCGCAGCCGACGAATATCTTCTTCGCCCTTCAGCACAAAGCTGTTCAAGCCACGATCGGTCGTCACTGTCCAAGTGCTGGGTGTCGCAAACGTACTGACGTCGACCAGTCGCTCAATGATAGGCAAAAACTCGCGCTGCGCGATTTCTTGTTCGATCATGGCGCGCGTTTCAGCGTCCAGCATACTGAGCCGATGAATGAACACCAGCTCATGCCCATCGGTACTGAGCAACGAGACTTGCTCACCCGGCGCGTCGATGGGAAAGGCTTGCGCCGGCACGACACCGACATGTACCTCACCTGCCTCATCGGTAAAGTTGAGCCGGCCAAAACTGTCACGACGCAGGCGGTGCGCTACTGGCATCCAGGCCTTACCACTGGATTCATCGATCATGCGGCCCCCGCTTTTGCCAACGGAATTCGCAGCAGATCCGGTGTCTCATCTTCGGTGTCAACATTGCGTGCCTGCGCCTCGTACAAGCGCCAGTAAGCACCTTGTTGGGCCATCAACTCATCATGTGAGCCGATCTCGACCACCTCGCCACGCTCAAGCACAATCAATCGATCGGCTCGGCGCAATGTCGACAAGCGGTGCGCAATCGCAATCGTGGTGCGACCCTGAACCAGATTATCGAGTGCTTTTTGAATTTCTTTTTCAGTCGCCGTATCAACTGAAGAGGTCGCCTCATCCAGCATCAGGATATGCGGATTAATCAGTAGCGCACGCGCAATCGAAATACGCTGACGCTCACCACCGGAAAGTCCTTGGCCACGCTCACCCACAATCGAGTCATAGCCATGGCGCAGACGCAAAATGAACTCATGCGCATGTGCCGCCCGCGCGGCAGCGATAATCTCGGCACCCGTTGCATCTGACTTGCCGTAAGCGATGTTCTCGGCAATCGTGCCGTGAAACAGGAAAGGCTCTTGCAGTACC
Source organism: Burkholderiaceae bacterium (assembly GCA_032111105.1). Lineage (GTDB taxonomy): Bacteria > Pseudomonadota > Gammaproteobacteria > Burkholderiales > Burkholderiaceae_D > Pernthalerella. The sequence goes on from JAULVH010000198.1 coordinate 5,087, forward strand.
AAGCCGATGTGGCGACGATAGTCAGCCACCGAGAAGCGCCGCAGGTCAATGCCATCAACGGTAATCGCACCATCGGTAACATCGTAGAAGCGGCAGATGAGGTTCACCAGCGTGCTCTTGCCCGAGCCGCTATGTCCCACGAGCCCGATCATTTCACCCTGCCGAATTTCGAGATTAATACCCTTCAAAATTCGACGGCTACCGTAACGAAAACCGACATCACGCAGCGCAATAGTGCCGGGTGCCTTGGCAACGGGCACTGGGTTGGCAGGCTCAGGCACGCTGGATGTGTGGTCCAGAATATCGAAAATACGCTTTGCACCCGCCGCTGCTTTTTGGGTGTGCGACACGATACGGCTCATGGTGTCCAGGCGACCGTAGAAACGACCAATGTATGCAATGAACGCCACCAGCACACCCACCGTCACACCATGATGAATCACTAGCCAGATACCGAAACCCCAAACAATCAGCAGGCCAACTTCGGTCAGCATGGTGACCGTCGGCGCAAACAAGCTCCAGGTACGGTTTAGCTTGTCATTGACCGCAAGGTTATGCATGTTCGCTTCGCGAAAGCGTTGCGACTCACGGCCCTCTTGTGCAAAGGCTTTCACGACGCGGATACCGGGGATGGTATCCGCAAGCAC
>JAULVH010000199.1:0-927 GCA_032111105.1 Burkholderiaceae bacterium
ACAGTTTTCTGAGATCCTGGTGCAAGCAAAAGCAGCCTAGAGTACTGATGATTCCCAGCGATCGATTGAATTAATTTCTGCAGGAAGACATGAAAAATATGATCAGGTTTGTGAGGGTAAGTATCCCCACAATTTTTGTGGCGCTGTTATTCACTTCTCCTTATGTCGCAGCGAAAAATTTTCGGTTTATAGCCATCGGCGATACACCCTATATTTCATATGATCAGCTTGATCAGCTAGCGACTCGTATCAATCAAGAGTCCGTCAGCTTTACGATTCATGTGGGCGACATTAAATCAGGAAGCACGCTGTGTACGGATGAAGCTTTTCAACAGGTTTATCGCCAATTCATGTCATTTGAAAAGCCCTTGATATACACTCCGGGCGATAACGAATGGACGGATTGTCATCGTAAAAATAATGGTAGCTATGACCCGGTTGAGCGTCTGCAAAAAATCAGGTCTGTATTTTTTTCATCTAATTTAAGCCTGGGTCGCCATGCCATTGCGCTTGAGCAGCAGTCATCCCAAAAGGCATATAGCGAGTTTCCTGAGAATCGGCGCTGGGTTCAAGAAGATATTAGCTTTGCCACCATTCATTTGGTCGGATCAAACAACAATCTTCAGCCTGAGTTGCCCTCGTTTAGTGAATTCAAATTGCGCAATCAAGCCAATATTGCATGGATGCGCGAAACCTTTGCGATAGCTCGTACCAAAGGACACAAAGCGATAGTGTTGGCCATGCAAGCAGATACATTTTACGATGCGTCTAAACCAACTGAATCGGGATTTATTGATTGGTTATTGGCATTTCAACAGGAAGCTGCGGTCTGGGGAAAACCTGTACTTTTGATACAAGGTGATAGCCATGTATTTAAAGTGGATCATCCATTTAAAGGTAAAGGTACTGGACTGGATTTGGTGCAGA
>JAULVH010000199.1:937-3264 GCA_032111105.1 Burkholderiaceae bacterium
TAGTGCCCGGTGCGCAAGTAACAAATGCTGTGGTGATTGATGTAAATCCTGACAGTGCACCGCAGTTATTTAGCATTCAATTATTACTGCGCTAGTCTGGTAAAGAAGACCTCGGGTTTACAAAGTAAACGAGCTACTCTATTGATGTGCAATTAAGCATTTGATCCTGATAATTAAATGGTCATCATTTGTTTATTAACCTGACATAAATTATAGATATTCTTACTTCTCGCTGAATTCAACTAGTTTGACTGTGCAGAGGTGGGATAAATATGGACAGGGAAGAATTGATTGCTGAATTACAGCGATTGGAAAAATATGGCTACTACGTCATTGATGAAGCCTATGAGCTCGCTGCCCAAATAGATTTGTTAGAAATATCACTCATGCCGTTGACGACGGCTGCTCTGGTCATAAGCCAAAAAGCGATAGAGTTAAAATTTGACCGGCGAGTATCCTTTCCATCTGGAGTGGGTAAGAATTTTTCAGCTGCGCCAGCGCAAAATTTATCCCCACTTTGAGTTATTCATACTTAGTTTGAAAGAGGCTAATTTATATCAGTATTACATTTGAGTAGGGTGTTCATTCTGCTTTCAAGTATAAAGTCGATAGATTGTTTTCACTTTATAAATTCACGTCATCAAAGTTTCACATTCTCAATATAACCTCTCCATAGAGTTTTCTAAAAATGTGGATGGATGGTCGATGCGACCCTTCAAGAGGAGGGAAAATTGAACAGTGACATCAGTTTGCCTGTATTTGGCGAATCAGGTTCGTATTCTGTAGGCGTGTCGGTGAACGGGCCAACAAATAGTCATAATCACATTTTATGTTTGCCAGGAATTCTAGAAACGCACGCTGGCTTTCATGAACTTGCGGAATTGAGTCAGCACTCATGTGCAACCTACGTATTAGATTACAGTGGGCGCGGATTATCCGACTCTCTACCCGTAGGCGCAGATTACCGAATGAGCCACTGTTTGAAAGAGGCTTTTTCTGCTTACAGTTACCTGCTCGGCTTAATTAATGCAGCAGAAATTAATCAAAAACATATCCATCTGATCGGTAACAGCATGGGTGGTTTGATTGCCATGTTTTTGGCCCTGCATAAGCCGAATCCCATACGATCTATAGTGATCAATGACGTTGGTTCTGTTCTACCCTGGTCAAGTCTAATGGGTTTGTATGGTGCGTTAGGGCGCTCCTCGTTATTGCCAAATATGAGTCGCTACAGTCGGCATAACAATGGCCTGGCACAAAAACTCGATGTCGATACGCGCTTATTATCGGCTGTCATGAGACCGGACTATATGGATTTACCTCATCAAAAAACACTATTTGGTATTAGCTTTGAAGAGCAATTTTTAACTATTGATATACCCATGATGGTAATTCGCTCTTCTGAATCACAACTATTGCCTGAGGTAGTACTCCAGCGCATGCAGAGGCTTTCAAAAAATATTAACTTAGTCGAAGTTCCTGGGAATGCGCATCCGGCACCGTATTCACACGCCGTTGTTTCGGCAATAAACACGTTTATTTCTGATGCAGAGCTATCATTTCTTGATGAAAATTTTATGAGTTCCTCTGCACTTACGCTAACTAAAGGTGAATCGTATGAGCGAGCAATTAGTTAAATTGATTTCAGAAGAAGTATCAGTTTCTGATGGTTGGGTAGAAGTATTCAGAGAGAAATACATCCCTAGAATACGGAATGTAGTTCTATCTTCCAAAACAGATTCCCAGTTGATGATTTTGGCTATCAACTCACAAGATTACGTGGGTATGCTGGTACATGGATTAGCTAAAAATTATTCCGAAGCTAAAGAAATTATTTCAGATCAGGATTTTAAAATCTTAGGGTTGCCTTTTTTGATGGGGCGACAAATCCTGGATTTGGCCTACAGCTTCTTGAGTTTGGAATTTGATTCAGTTGAAAAACTAAATTTAGATAACTCTAAAAATCCAGTAGTAATTTTTTCGGACTCGAACTTGCTTCTTATTGATTCTGAATTACCCATCGGACAGATATAGTGAATGATTAATAATTTATTAAAATTATGTCTGTGTGGGCTAGGGTTATTGTGTGCGCCTGCTTACTGTGTCGTCGTCGTAGGTAAGTTTTCTTCAATAAAGCCAGAAATTCCTTCTCCGTGGCAATTGATTCGACTCGAAAACCATGTTCCGGCAACTACCTACCGAGTAACTTTGTGGGATGGTGTAGATGCAGTAGAGGCACGTGCAGAACATAGCATGGCTTTATTGGGCAGATCAGTTGACATCGATTTGAACAGCACGCCCATACTCTGCTGGCGCTGGCGCATTGA
>JAULVH010000199.1:3274-3554 GCA_032111105.1 Burkholderiaceae bacterium
GATGATTATGCGGCGCGTATATATCTGGCGTTTGATTTGCCACCTGCTTCATTAACCCTGGCCGATAAAGCCTCACTCACTGTCGCAAGAGCTTTTTATGGCAGCCGTGTTCCTGATGGGGCTATCAATTACGTATGGGACAACCGTCACATGGTTGGTACTCGTATGAAAAATGCCTATACAGATCGGGTGCAGATGATCGTGCAACGATCGGGCAATGATGAGGCGGGGATGTGGATAAACGAACGGGTTAATGTTTTTCAGGATGTAAAACGCTCAT
>JAULVH010000200.1:0-3954 GCA_032111105.1 Burkholderiaceae bacterium
AACAAATTCACCTTTTTCTTTTGATGCGAAAGGCAATGCATTGCGCTCAACAACCGGGAGCGCATCAATATCGGCACGGAGGGCAATGATTGGTCCGGGTTTACCAGTTCGGAGAATACCTACTGCACCAGTTTTTGCAACCGGATGTTTTACTTCAAGGCCAAGTCCTTTAAGATGTTCAGCGATTTTTGCTCCGGTTTCGTTATTGGCCGTGTCATCGCGCTCTATGAGTTCTATCGGCAAACCATTAATGCCGCCTGAACTGTTGATTTCATCAGCGGCGAGTCGCACTCCATTGCGCATGCTTTCACCCATGGGGCTAGACCCACCAGTAAAAGGGCCACTAAGACCAATACGTATAGTTTGTGCTTGAACAACAGCGCTTAGCAGTCCACACAGCGCTAAGCCCAACATAAAAAAAAATATTTTTGCTAGATTAGGGCGAGCGATAAAACGATGACAGGCATCCAATTCAGTCTCCTAGTTGTATGAATTGGGCATTTCAAGCTATCGCTACTCTGCTGTCCAGAGTCGTTTATTTTTTGTGGCAAAGACCCCACCGACTATTCCATTACAAGGCCAGAAATAAAAAAAGCCCGCACTAAGTACGGGCTTAGGTAATGCGCGCTATCTGGCTTACGACGGGCGTTTCATGTTGCAAGATGTAGGCTGAGCAGCGACATAGGGGTCGACTTTTTGATCTGTGCGCCAGCCGTAGCCGGTGTTTTCTTGATCAAACTTAACTGTCTTGCCGTTAGTCTTGACCCACGTCGTAACGTACAGCGGCTGCTGTAGTTGATGATCGGTTTTACGCATCTCTACATCACCATTGAGACTTTTGAATTTTTGACCTTCCATAGCAAAAGCTACTTTGACTGGGTCTGTCGATTTGGCCTGATTGACACCTTTAGCCAGCAACTGGACTGCTGAGTAAGTGGTGACGGCATAAAAATCATCATTAAATTTCTTTTTAAATGTCTCGATGAGGTCTTTGCCTGCGTAGGTTTCGTTGTTCACGTTCCAGGTACCTACATAGCGGACATGCTCCGCAGCCGCAGCACCCATCACCGTAGGAACACCTGTGGTGTAACCGTAATAGGTATAAAACTGAGCTTTCAAATCGGATTCGCGCGACGCTTTAATCAGTAATGCCAAATCCGAACCCCAGTTACCAGTAATGACGGTATCTGCGCCACTAGCGCTGATTTTAGCGATGTAGGGAGCGAAGTCTTTAACGCTGCCAATAGGGTGCAGATCGTCGCCTACTATTTCTATATCAGGACGTTTACGCTTGAGATACTCTTTTGCAGCGCGCGTTACCTGATGGCCGTGAGCGTAGTTTTGTCCAATGATATAAACTTTTTTCACCGATTTATCAGCGGATAAATACGATGTCAGAGCTTCCATCTTCATATCGGAATTAGCATCTAATCTGAAATGCCAGAAACTGCATTTGCTGTTAGTGAGATCAGGATCAACCGCGGCGTAATTAAGGAAAACAATTTCTTTGCCAGGATTGCGTTCATTGTGCTTGTTAATAGCATCGATCAATGCGCCAGCCGCTCCAGAGCCATTGCCCTGAACAATGTAGCGATAGCCCTGATCAATCACCGCTTTTAAAACCGTCAGAGATTCTTGCGGGCTGGCTTTGTTATCAAAGCCAGTGACCTCGAACGTGTGGCCTGTCGCCCATTTATCTTTGTTGGCTACGTCAGCAACCAGCTGAAAACTATGAAGTAAATTTTGACCCACCGGCGCAAATGGGCCTGAGAGAGGATCAATAAATGCAATTTTTATGTTCTCTGCGAGTACCGATGACGACGCTAGCGCCAGCACCATGCCTGTAGTTGTCACCATTGCGCGAATTCGCTTAGTCATGAATTATCTCCTTCAATCTTTAAAATTATTATCAAATTTTCAGCCTGATCGTGCTCAGACTTCCAGCCATTCTTTACGTACGATAGCATTTTCACGAAGTTCAGCGGGTGTGCCTTCAAAGACGATAGTACCCCGCCCCATGACATAAACACGCTCTGAAATTTTCATGGCGATATCGAGTTTTTGCTCAACTAACAAAATAGACACACCGCGCGCTTTGAGCGCCACCAGGTAATCAGCCACCAAATCGACAATTTTTGGCGCCAAGCCTTCGGTAGGTTCATCAATCATAATCAGATCGGGATCACCCATAAGCGTGCGGCAGAGTGTAAGCATTTGTTGTTCACCACCGGAGAGCACACCTGCCTGAGTGTGCTGTCGTTCACGTAAGCGTGGAAACATCTGATACATATCTTCCGCAGACCAGCGCGACGCTTTACCTTTTTTTTCTCCTAGCAGCAGATTTTGCTCAACCGTCAGTGTAGGAAAAATATCACGGCTCTCGGGTACATAGCCCAGCCCGAGATGAGCAATACGAAAAGGCGGCAAGCCCAGTATTTGTTCGTTATTAAACAATACCGATCCGGTCGCATCAAGTTGCCCCATCACCGCTTTAACTGTTGTTGAGCGGCCTACGCCATTGCGTCCCAGCAGACTAACAATCTCACCACGACCTACGCGCAAATTAACACCATGCAGTACGTGGCTTTTACCGTAAAACGCATGCAGATCTTTCACCTCGAGCAAATCGCTCATAGCACCTCCTGGTCAGGCGCATGGCTGCCTAAATAGGCTTCCTGAACTTTTGCATTTTCACGAATCGCAGCAGGCGTGTCGCACGCAATCACCTCGCCGTACACAACCACTGCAATTCTGTCGGCCAATCCAAAGACTACGCTCATGTCATGTTCAACCATGAGTAAGGTTTTATCTTTGGTTACCTTGGAAATTAAATTAACTGCAGCATCGGATTCCGAGCGGCTCATACCAGCCGTAGGTTCATCCAACAAAATCACATTGGCGCCGCCAGCAACCGTAATGCCTATCTCTAATGCGCGCTGCTCTGCATAGGTCAGCAGACCGGCCTGCGTATCACGGCGCCAGGCTAGTCCTATTGATTCCATGACCTGTTCTGCCTGTGCGCGTGCATCTTTTAATGCGTTTAATTTATGCCAAAAAGAATAGCGATAACCCAGCGACCACAACACTGCACAACGCAGGTTTTCAAAAACAGATAATCGGTGAAATATATTGGTGATCTGAAAGCTGCGCGACAAACCCAGCCGATTAATTTTATAGGGAGGCAGACGTTCTATAGCCTGGCCGTGCAATAAAATTTCACCACTGGTTGCAGCAAAGCGGCCAGAAATCAAATTAAAGAGCGTGGATTTTCCTGCGCCGTTAGGTCCTATGATGGCCAGCCGCTCGCCTTTATTCACGCTAAGATTTACGCCGCGAATAATTTCTGTGCTGCCAAATTGTTTGCGTACATTACGCAATTCCAGTGCGGGCGTAGTCATGCTCCACCTCGCGCAATTCGGCGTTCTATTTCTGCGTTAGCTTCATCTAAGGCATCCATGTACGCTGGTCGGCTACGTACAAACAAAACAGCGCCTACTGCAAACAGTAGCCCTGCGATGATCCATGCAAGGGGTTGAGCGGTATCGATCTGCATACCAAATAATTTAACGACAGATCCTTGCGCTGACTCCAGAGACCAGTGATACGTCATCTCTACAAGAGCGACTAAACTTAAAAAAAGTATGAACGAAGCGGCTGTTATCTTAATTATCAATGGAATCAAAGGCGCGAATAGTCGATTCATCATTAACCTAAAATTCATCATAATCAGACTGGCTAGTCCACCCGGTGCATACATCACCATCATGATGAAAAATAAGCCCAGGTACAGCAGCCAGGCTTTAGTAATTTCAGAGAGCATTACGGTGAGCAGCACGCCGATGACAGCACCCAGCAAGGGGCCAAAGAAAAAGCCTATGCCGCCTATGAACGTAAACAGCAATACCGCACCCGAACGTGCGGCGCTGACGTTTTCAGCGCTAACGATCTCAAAAT
>JAULVH010000201.1:0-6392 GCA_032111105.1 Burkholderiaceae bacterium
GCACTAACTAATATTCGGAATGGCCTACCTTCTCGCGCTGATGTGCGTACACGGGGCGAATTGGTGGCCAGCTTTCTTAATTCCGAGCTTGGCATCGACGATTACCTTGCCCAGGTTCAGAAAACAGCCGATCAATACAACGGCTTTAACCTGCTATTAGGAGATGGTGAACAAGCGTTTTGGTTTTCGAATGAAAAAGAATCGGCTGCTGTAAAACTAGAGCCTGGCATCTACGGTTTGTCCAACGGCAGCTTAGACAGTCCGTGGCCCAAGGTGGTGCGTGCTAAAGCACAATTTGCCAGCTTGCTCTGTCAAAACGCACCAGACGACGCCTATTTTGAGATGCTTGCCGATACTACGCCAGCAGCTGATCATCGTTTGCCTGAGACGGGTGTGAGCTTAGAGTGGGAACGTTTGCTCTCACCCATCTGCATAGAGTCTCCAGAGTACGGTACACGCGCCTCTACGCTGGTTAAATTACACAATACGGGTAATGCTCACTTGTTGGAACGTGTGATTCGTTAAACACCACACCATAAATTTTTAATCCAGTTTTTTGCGCATCAATCTATGTGGTATGTCGGCTTCGGTAAATTCGTCGCCCTCGACTATGAATCCCTGTTTTGCATAAAAAGGAATAGCGTAGGATTGAGCATGCAATAGCAATTCTTTATGCCCATCTTTACTAGCCTGTTGCAACAGCGCTTGTAAAACCTCTTTACCCAAGCCTTGTCCACGCAGCGGTTGAATAACCGCCATACGACCTATGTGCCCATCCGGTAGTAATCGACCGGTGGCGACGGGCTGCCCTTGTTCATCATAGGCAATCGCATGAGTGCTCACATCATCGCCCTCGTCCCATTCCAATTCTATAGGCACGTTTTGTTCAATCACAAAAACTTCGATACGTACCCGCTGCGCATCTTCGCGTACGCTATCCCAGTCACCCGTAATAATTCGATAGCTCATGTTTTGACGGGAAATTTTGTTTCATAGCCTATGAGTACATCGCGCCAGCTCTCAGGCACCGGTTCGCTTTTGCGTATGCGACTATCCGCATGCACGTACATCATCTCGCCAGAGACGAGTAAATCATCCGATTTGTAGATTTCCAAAACAAAGCGCATAGAGCTGCGTCCCAACTCGGCACAGCGTACACCTATGTCGAGCACATCATCAAACCGTGCTGGTGCGTGATATTCAATAATGGCTTTGCGAGCGAATAGCTCTAGCCCTGTTTGTGACTGAGCTATCACATCGGGTAGCGCAAGCTCGCGCCAATATTCTGTAAAAGCGACATCGAAATAATTCAGGTAATTGCCATTAAAAACAATCGCCTGCATATCAACTTCAGACCAGCGCACGCGCAAGGTATCGAAAAAAGAAAAATCTTGTCTGGCCATGATAAAAATTATTCAGTCAAAAAACGCGTGATCAGTTGGTTGATTAGCGCAGGATTTTCATGCACTACCCAATGAGTATGCTCAGGCAGTCGCTCGATAATCACATCATCGACCAGCGACGGCAGATCGTCTAATAAGATAGGAAGCAAGGCTTTATCTTGCATACCCCAAATTACCCTCACAGGTACTGTGCAATGAAAATTTTTCTTATCTAATGTTAGTTTGCCTGCACCCGCATCACCCTCTGTAGGCGGATACAGAGGCGTGGCTCGGTAGTAGTTCACCCCACCGCTTACGCCGCGTGACCAACAAGCGTGATAGCGCTCACGTGTAGCGGCATCAAACCAATGATCGGAAGGGCGACCCATACCGAGCATAAGTTGTTCCATCACACGGAAATTATCTTTTGTTAGTGCTTGTTCAGAACCCGGAGAACGCAACCAATTCATATACGCGCTGGCATCTTGCTGCGGCTTATCATGAGCCAGCGCCATCGCAAATGGATAAGGGTGTGTCGAGTTAATAATGATGAGGCGTTTTACTAACTGCGGCTGGCTAATCGCCACATTCCAACCTGATGCCCCGCCCCAATCATGGGCTACGATCACGCAGCTTTCATATCCCAAGTGAGCGATCAACTGCTCCACATCCTGAGTCAATAACTTGGGTTTGTAATCTGCCACATTGGCAGGCTGATCGGAAAGATTAAACCCTCGCAGATCAGGCGCAACGGCAAAATAGGTATTTCCAAATTCTTGCAATTGCTCATGCCATGCGTACCAAAATTCAGGAAAGCCATGCAAAAAAAGGAGCAGCGGTTTGCCCCGCTCACCGGCGCTGGCATAGTGCAAGCGTATACCGTTAGGTAGTGTTGCAAACTGCCCTTCGGTGATCACGGCCTTCACGATTTTTGCCCTTTAAGACCCGCCTGAAGTTTTTCACGCACATGCGGTGCAGCTTCGTAAGGGTCACTCGGGTTACTACCAGTGACTATATCTTCCATGCGGCGCTGTACATTGCCCAATGCTGCAGGATGAGAATAAATATAAAACGTATTTTCGCGGATGGCATCAAACGTGCGCTGGGCCACGTCGGCTGCACTGACTTTGCCAGACGATACGGCTTTTTCTAGTACCGCTTGAGATACTTGCTGACTGATGGTGGGGCCATCAGCCGATTTCAAATCGTCAGGGCGATGCTTATGTGATTGGCTAATACCCGTTTGTACAAAGTAAGGGCACAGTACCGAGGCACCTATGGGCGCTTCGACTAAAGAAAGGTCGTGATACAGACTTTCTGACAACGACACCACCGCGTGCTTAGATACATTGTAGATACCCATCGTCGGTGGATTTAATAAGCCAGCCATCGATGCTGTATTAACGATGTGTCCTTCATAATCGGGGTCGTGCTTTGCACATTCCAGCATTAACGGAGTAAATACCCGAACGCCGTTGATTACACCCCAGAGGTTTACTCCCAACACCCATTCCCAGTCAGCGCGTGAGTTTTCCCACACCAGACCGCCAGCGCCCACGCCTGCGTTGTTAAACACCAGATGCACCGCGCCAAAGCGTTTCATGGCGGCGTTGGCTAATGCCTCAACTTGCTCACCTTTGCTGACATCGCATAGCTGTGCAATTACTTCTGCACCTGCTTTTTCCAGCTCTTTAGCCGTCTCTGACAAAGCCTCTTGCTGCACATCGGCGAGTACTAATTTCATACCCAAACTCGCGCCTAAAAATGCAAACTCGCGGCCAAAGCCGCTGGCAGCACCCGTAATAACGGCAACCCGGTTAGTAAAATTTTTCATTGCGGTCTCAGAATAATTTAGATCAGTTTGACTAATTGTTTACCGAAATTTTTACCGCGTAACAGACCTATAAATGCTTCCGGCGCACTCGCTACACCTTGGGATACCGTTTCGCGGAATTTTAATTTTCCCGTAGCGACCAGACCGCCTATTTCACCTAATCCTTCAGGCCATAATTCCATGTGCTCAGACACGATAAAACCCTGCATCATCAGGCGCATAGAGAGTATTACGCGCATGTTATGTATGGGCATAGGCTCACCGTCGTAGCCTGAAATCAGACCGCACAAAGCAATACGGCCATACGGATTCATGCGAGCCAAAACAGAGTCCATGACTACGCCACCGACGTTTTCAAACAAACCGTCTATGCCATCAGGTGCAGCTGCTTTAACATCCTTATACAAATTACCGCCTTTGTAATCGATGCAGGCATCAAAGCCTAATTCATCCACCACGAAATCGCATTTCTGCTTTCCACCCGCGATACCGATCACGCGGCATCCTTTTAATTTCGCTAATTGCCCAACCACGCTACCTACTGCGCCACTGGCGGCCGACACAGCAATCGTCTGCCCCGCTTTCGGTTGTATGATTTTATTGAGGCCATACCAAGCCGTCATGCCTGGCATGCCAACAGCACCCAGATAGGCTGACATAGGAATGTGCGTGGTATCGACTTTTTTTATCAGCATGCCGTCGGATACACCCATCTCACTCCAACCCAACATACCAACCACTTTGTCGCCCACACTGTATTTTGCATTTTTTGATTCAACTACCTCGCCTACGGTGCCGCCTATCATGACCTCATCGAGTGCTTGCGGAGCAGCGTAGCTTTTCAGATCTTCCATGCGCATACGCATATACGGATCAAGCGACAGAAAATGATTTCGAATTAAAACTTCACCCTCTTTTATCGATGGCACAGGCCTGGTCTCTAAGCGAAAATTTTCTGGAGCCACAACGCCCTGCGGACGCGAGGCAAGAACGATGCACTGATACGTAGTCATAATGATTCCTTAGTTGAGGCAAGTTTGCTGGAAATATCGAGCCGCTTAATATATTTAAAAGTACCCATAGCTTTTGCAACCAATCTGTCACCATCGTGCAGATCCGCTTCACAAAAACATAACGTGGTTGAACGGTGAAACGCATGACCACTAGCAACTAAACGACGTCCCGGCACGCCGCCGGGTTGTAGAAAACTGGTTTTCATTTCGACAGTCACACTGGCACGTGATTCCGGATCGAGCGATCGACCTGCTAATGCCATGGCCACATCAAGCAAAGTCATCACTACGCCACCGTGGGTAACCTGCCAGCTGTTCATGTGGCGATCTTGAAGGTTGAGTGCGACTTGCGCCTTACCGCCTTCCATGCTTAAAAATTCAACACCAATTTCGTCCAGAAATGGAATATCAAACGGGAATGCCGTGGTCGACATAATCAGATCAGCACAGCGGACACACCGCCATCGACAGCCAGTGTTTGTCCGGTGATGTGTTTGCCCGCAGCGCTGGAAAATAAAATCACAGCACCTTTGAGATCTTCATCATCACCTAACCGACGCAACGGTGCGCGTTGTATGGCGTCTTCGCCCATGGTTTCGAGTAATCCACGTGACATTTTTGAAGGAAAAAATCCGGGGGCTATCGCGTTCACAGTAATTCCATACTTACCCCATTCACCGGCTAGCGTGCGCGTGAAATTAATCACGGCTGCTTTTGACGTGTTGTAAGCCAGTGTCTGCATGTTTGCGCCATTACCTGCTAAGCCCGCAATAGAAGCAATGTTTACGATGCGTCCGTACTGCCTTGGAATCATCGAGTGTTTACCGATTGCTTGCGACAACAGAAAAATACTACGCACATTTAGATTCATCACTTTATCCCAGGCTTCAACGGGATGATCTTCTGCAGGTGATCCCCAGGTAGCGCCCGCATTGTTGATGAGGATATCAACATGACCAAGATGTTTGATCGCCGCTTCTGCCAGTGGTTTGACGGATGCTTCATTACCTAAATCAGAGGCCATGGCTACGACATCTATGCCCATTTTTTTTAAATGAGCCACTGCTTCATCTAATTCATTTTGCTTGCGCGATGAAATAACAAGTTTGGCGCCCTGCTCACCCAGAGCCTCGGCCATTTGCAGGCCCAGGCCGCGTGAACCACCAGTAATCAGCGCGGTGCGTCCGGTGAGATCGAATAATTGTTTGGTCGTGTGCATAGGGTCTCTGTATATTTTTATTTTAAATTTACTTGAATTGATTTTTAATTTACTTCGTAATCCATGCACTGTCTGTCTAGGCGCACAGCACCTACAAACGGCTTCAAGGCGACGTGTTGAGGATGATTTTGATACGCATCTAGTGCAGCTAAGGAATCAAATTCCGAGTACAGCACCACATCGTAGGTGCATTCGTATCCCGGCTTGGCCAGCTCGACTTCAAATGCATGAATTCCGGGCACGATATGGGCGCAGGCATCGAGCAGTGCTTTCATTTTTATGGCGTTCTCGGATTTGTCAGCGCCTTCGGCGTGATCTTTGAGTCGCCACATTACTATGTGCTTAATCATTTTTGATCCGTGAAAATTTTTTAGTGAACTGATTAGAACCAATCGTCCTGCATCGTTAAGCTGGTGGTGTCTAGCGACTCAAGTAAATCCAACTGAGCATCCACACGCGGCAACTCACACCGGAAAAACCAATCACAGGCTTGTCGTTTACCAGAATAAAACGCTGCATCAGTATGCTTAGGGTTACTCGCTGCGATGGCTTGCTCCAGCCATATCCAGCTAATAACCAGATGTCCAAATGCTTCGAGGTAAACCGCGGCATTTGCCAGCGTGAGATTTAAATCATTCGTGCCATGCAAAATTTGGGTTGTCTGTAACAAACGATCCCAACGTTTTTTTAGGGCAGCGCTGTGCTCAGCGAGTTGGCCATTTACAGCACGAATTAAGGTAGCTGAAATTTTTTCCGATAACAAGGTCAACGCAGCGCCATTATTCATAATGACTTTACGACCTAGCAGATCGAGTGCTTGTATACCGTGCGTACCTTCATGAATAGGATTTAAGCGATTGTCGCGATACAGTTGTTCGACACCGTATTCCCTTGTGTAACCGTACCCACCGTGAATTTGAATGGCAAGGTTATTCGCTTCCAAA
>JAULVH010000202.1:0-6283 GCA_032111105.1 Burkholderiaceae bacterium
GCTTCAGAAGAAAACTGCTGTACCTCAGCGTGCTCAACACGTGGTTCAACGCGAACTTCTTTGCGTGCGTGGTCAGCAATTGATACCACCTCGGCGGTGGCGGCTTCCGTCCAGCCAGCCTTAGGCTCGAAACGCATCATGGTCGGTTTAGGCGATGTTTTTGCCATAATCAAACCTTTCTTCAGAAAAATGTTGAGTTAGCGAAAAATGTTGATCTATACTTACAGTTATATTATGGCAAAATTTCCCCTAAGGCAATACTTTTTGGGGAATTACTCCCAAAATCAATGAGTTGCGTCAAACTTAGAGGATTACCATGAGCAAGGCTCTTAAAATACTGATAACCAGTCAAAAGGGTGGTGTAGGCAAAAGTACGGTTTCTGCTAATTTGGCGGCTTATTTTTCCTACATTTCAGGCAAGAAAACCTCGCTCATAGATTTTGACCATCAGGCTACATCGGGCAAATGGGTAAAAAAAGCATATCCCATAGGTATTAACTGCCAAACGGTGGATTTGCCCAATGCCAAAGGATCGGGCGTTGCTTTGCTTAAAGCAAAAGAAGCCCTGCGCAAGTCGGTTGATCTGATGGAAGTTGTCATCGTCGATTTAACCTGGAACGATGTTCTTCCTCCTGATTTCTTATTTGAATTTGATTTGGTGTTAGTACCAAGTTCGCTCTCACGCGTCGAATTAGACAGCACACTCGAGTTTGTGAATCGTTTCTCATTTGTGTTTAATTCACGTATGCGTAATCCACCTAAGCTGGTGATCGTTCCTAGCCGCGTGGATAACCTCAATACCTATGAAGGTATTTTCTCCAAGTCGTTTAGTGCCGGATTCTTCCTGTCACCACCTGTGATGTACAGCAGCAGTGCGGGTGATTTCTTTGGAAATGAATTCTTCGTTATGACGAGCAATCAAGAGATACGCGAGAATTTCCTTGATTTCGGTCGTTCGGTTGAGCAGCTTGGCCAGACCGAAGCCGATATACGTTCTTCGTCCAAACAGACCAGCCTGACTCACAAAGTCAGCGGCTCCATACTGGATCGTTTCCGTGCTGTACGTAATTCCACGGCTGAACCAGCGGCACGTCCAGCTTCTAACGACAACACACCTTTGGCTATTGCCTCGCGCTCGCGAGTTAAATCAGCTATTCCATCGTTTTTAATGATGGGCCGTGACAGCTAAACGCTCAGCTTATAAAGATGCTGATTAAATCAATCAGCATCTTCCCAATCACATAATCCACGATTATTTTTTGTCTTCGCCGTCTGGTGGCGGTGGTGGTGGCGTGCCGTAAAGCAAAGCCGCGATTCTTGGGTTGTCCGCTGCCATAGCCTCCAGCAGTGAATCGACCGTAATGGCTAGCACCGCAGAGTCAGCTGTTCCCATCCATTGCGATCGATTATTTCGTATCATCAATAGCTGTTCAACTGAACATTGCTTGGCACGCTGCTTTAGCCAGGTTTGTGCCTGAGTACGGCGCTTAGTAACGTCTTGCACACCCATACCGATGGCACGAAATTCAGCTACCACGCAGGGGGGACCTTCTGGTTTAGTTGGCGTTGCAGCATCTGCATCGGCTGTCTTGGCAGGTGTGCTTGATTTGGCTGGATCACTCTTAGTTGCATCGCCTTTAGGCATTGCGGCAGTAGGTGCGGCAGTAGGTGTAGCAGTAGGTGTAGCAGTAGGCGCTACCGCTGCCTTGTTGGGCGTCTCCGTCGGTTTTTTCGCGTCAGCAGCAGCGGGCTTAGCTGGGCTGGGAGCAGGCTGCGCTTTCGGATCAGGATTTTTTGCGTCTGCTGGTTTTGCAGCCGCTGTTGCTGGCGTAGCTGTTGTCGCTGGATTAGCTGCAGGCGTTGCAGGTGCTGCTACCGACTTAGCATCAGCTGCTTTCGCAGCAGCAGGGGCAGGGCTTGCAGCAGGGGTACTTTGGCCCTGTGCCGTAGACATCGCCAGCATAAGTAACAGCACAGCTGGCGTGGTGGATACAACGCGCATGACTTTATCCTTTGGGTGCTTGGTCCTGATACAGGATGGTGATACTGATGCGGCGGTTGCGCGGATCGGCCGGGTTATTTGGTACATAAGGTACGGTATCGGAGACACCTTCTATGCGATGAAAACGACTATCAGGCAGACCGGCTTCAGACAGCAAACGACGAGTGGCTTCGGCGCGCATACCTGAGAGCGACCAATTGCTATTAACGCCATCGTCGTACGCCAAGCTGTCGGTATGACCTCTTACGGCAACCTTGTTGGGCATGGCAGCAAGCGATTTGGCTACTTCCTTAATTAAGGTAAATGCCTTGGCTTGCATCTTGTTGGTACCCAGACCAAACATAGAAAAATCTGCCTTGTCGATGATCTCTATACGCAAGCCATCTTTTTCACGTATGAACTTGACCTGATCTTTAATTTTTGACAGTTCCTTGTTCATCGACAGCTTTTCTTTGACTTCTTGTTCTAGCTTATCGAAATTTTTCTGATCGGTTTCAGCAGCGATTTTTGCGCGTTCTTCAGCCGAAATTTCATCGGGATTTTTATTCTTGGTTTCATCCTTGGTTTGCCCATCGCCAGATTGCGTGCCAGCCTCGGAACGCGGTGTCTCGCGGTGCATAAAACTCGTGGTTTTACCTGCATACGGCATGGCATCACTGTCCATCACAGAGAAACCACCCATCAAGCCGCCAGGACCCGGGCGATCAGACATGGCAACAGCGCTATGAGAAGTAGGTCTAAAGTAATCAGCGATACTTTTGCGCTGGCTGTCATTAGTAGCACCCAAGAGCCACATGAGCAGAAAAAACGCCATCATGGCAGTCATCATGTCTGCCAGCGCGATTTTCCATGCGCCGCCGTGAGCACCGGCGTGGTCGCCATCAATTTTCTTCTTTTTAACAATAATAGGAGGACCGACCGCTGGGGCCGCCTCCTCGGGCACCTCAGGAACGGCGTCGGGATCGACGTATTCATCTGGGGGTGGCGCGCCTTCTGCTGCTGGTTCTTTTGCGTCTTCGTCAGCCATTGTGCTTTCTCGTCAAGACTAGTCGGCTTATACATCGACTGTTGCCGCTTAAAATCAAGCGCAGCCAGCCGGAATGCGCATAGTCATCATGAATGTGTTCTTTATGAAACATAATATCGCATATATTTCCACAGGGCATACTTTCCTAATGACTCGTTTTCTCACGTTTAGCCTTGTGCTGGCCTGTATTTGTGCCTGGCAGTCGACCTATGCCCGCCCACCCGACGCACCCGACGCATCTGAGGCCAACCCCGAGTCAGCCACAGCCATACAAGAGAAAACCTTAGTCCGATCAAAACGATGGATGGCCGCTGCCGCCAACCCCTGGGCAACGCGAGCGGGTGATCAGGTTTTGCGAGAAGGGGGATCCGCCGTGGATGCGGCCATTGCCATGCAACTGGTATTGGCGTTGGTGGAGCCGCAATCCTCAGGCTTGGGCGGCGGAGCTTTTTTACTGACGTATGACACGGCAAGTCGCCGGGTGCGTAGTTATGACGGTCGCGAAACCGCACCAGCAGCGGCAGCAACCAACCGATTTTTACGTGACGGTAAGGCACTGAAATTTAATGCAGCCGTTAACAGTGGTCTGTCGGTAGGAACCCCGGGCCTGTTGCGTATGCTAGAGCTGGCCCATAGCCAGCATGGACGTTTGTCATGGAAGCGACTGTTTCAGCCAGCGATAGATTTAGCCGAGCAGGGTTTTCCGGTATCACCGCGATTACATGCGCAGATTGCCGGTAATCGTGATTTATTTGCTCAGGGTGCAGCGCGTGATTATTTTTATCCTGAGGGTAAGCCTGCATCGATTGGCTACCTGCTTAAAAATCCAGAACTCGCTGATGTACTGCGCCAGGTCGCGCAACAGGGAGTGACTGTTTTTTATCAGGGCGAGATTGCCCAAGCTATCGTGAGCGCCGTTCACACCCATGCACAAGCGGGTGATTTAAGTCTGGATGATTTAAAAAATTACAAAGCCAAAGAGCGCAAGCCGGTTTGTAGCAACTACAAACAACTCCAGGTGTGTGGAATGGGGCCGCCATCCTCAGGTGGTATCGCGGTTTTGCAGATGCTGGGCATGCTGGAGCAGCACCGGGTAGAAGAAATGATGCCCATGTCGCTAGAGGCAGTTCATTATTTTTCTGAAGCAGGGCGCCTGGCGTTTGCCGACCGCGATCGCTATGTAGCTGATCCTGATTTCATAACGGTACCTGTGGATAGCTTGCTTGATGCACGCTACCTGCGTGCACGAGGTGCGCAGATAGATAGCCGCATCAGCATGGGTACGGCGTTACCCGGTGAGGCCTTACATTTGTTAAACAAGCGCGGCGCAGACAACGCACCTGATTTACCATCGACTACGCATTTGGTTGCCGTTGATCGTTACGGGCAGGGAGTTTCCATGACCAGCACAATAGAAGCTGAGTTTGGCAGCAAGATTTTTGTTCGTGGTTTTTTGTTGAACAATCAGCTCACTGATTTTTCACTGCAGCCCAAGGATGCGTTTGGTCAGCTCGTTGCCAATCGCGTGGAGTCGGGCAAACGGCCGCGTAGTTCTATGGCCCCCGTCATCATTACTAAAAATAATCAGTTGCATATGCTGGTGGGATCACCCGGTGGTAGCGCGATTATTAATTTTGTAGCCAAGACGTTGATAGGCGTGATCGACTGGAAGCTCAATGTGTACGACGCAATCAAATTACCCAATATGGGTAGTCGAAATCGTGACACGGAAATAGAACGAGGCACAGCGCTAGAAGCACTGGCACCCGCGCTGCGCGAGAAAGGTCACCGCGTTACTAGTTTTGCTATGCCTAGCGGTATTCAGGCAATTGTGCTTGAGCCTGAAGGGTTTTCCGGCGGGGCTGATCCACGCCGGGAAGGCAGCGTCGCTGGTGAATGAGCCTCGCTGCTGTGTTCTAGATGCGCCGGCTTAGATCTCTATTTTTGTGCCCAGCTCTACCACGCGATTGGGTGGAATTTTAAAGAAGTCCGATGGTTTAGCCGCATTTTGCATCATCCACGCAAACAAACGCTCACGCCAGATTGCCATGCCCGGTAAGTTGCTCGGCACTATGGTGTCGCGCGCAAGGAAAAATGATGTGCCAGCCAGCTCCAGCGTCATGCCTGATTTTTGTTCTAGTAGTGTCATGACATGATTGATGTCCGGTGTTTCTTTAAATCCGTGCACAGCACGCACGACGTACACATTGCCGCCTAATTCTTTGACGGTAAGTCGTTCTTCATCGTGAACGTAGGGCACATCCCAGATCGATAATTTTAAAAATATCACGCGCTCATGTAATACGCGGTTGTGCTTTAAATTATGCAGCAGAGCCACAGGTACAAAATCAATATGTGCGGTAAGAAAAACGGAGGTTCCGTCCACGCGATGTGGTGGATGGGCCAATAACGCTGAAACAAAATCTTGCAGGCGTATAGAGTCTGCAACAACCCGCTCGCGTAGCAGACGTCGCCCTTTGTACCAGGTTGTTAGCAGCAGGAAGCAGATAGCGCCTAAACCCAGCGGATACCAACCCCCATCTTTCACTTTGATGAGATTGGCAGTCCAAAAAGAAAAATCGATAATGAAAAATAATATGGCTAAGGTAAATACAAAAATCGGTTTGATTTTCCATTCTTTGTACATCACCACCGCCAGCATCGTGGTGGTAATCAACATGGTTGTCGTAACAGATATACCGTAGGCAGCGGCTAAGTTACCTGATTCTTTAAATTGGACGACGGTGAACATGACCAATGCCAGCAACACCCAATTCACCATGGGCATGTAGATCTGACCCCGTTCAGTTTCCGAGGTGTGAAGAATTTCCATGCGTGGCAACAGGCCGAGCAATATGCCCTGATTAGCCAATGAAAAAGCCCCGGAAATAACCGCTTGCGATGCAATCACCGTAGCGGCGGTTGCTAAGCCCACCATAGGCCACAGCGCCCACTCAGGAGCCATCAGATAAAAAGGATTGTGTATGGCCTCAGGGTTGGATAAAACGAGTGCGCCTTGTCCAAAATAATTAGCCAGTAGCGCCGGCAAGGCCACCAGCAACCAGGCCAGTCGTACAGGCTTGCGCCCGAAGTGCCCCATGTCGAGATAGAGCGCCTCAACACCCGTGACAGCCAGCACGACAGATCCCATCACGATATACGCTTGAAAGGTGTGTTGCTGTACGTAAGAAATCGCATACACGGGTGAGACTGATGCCAGTATCTGAGGATTGCCAATAATGTTCGTGATGCCC